>DASCML010000159.1:0-7943 GCA_036010925.1 Dehalococcoidia bacterium
AGGAAGAGGAAAACATCAGCCGTTTCGAACGACTGGTCTCCGCCTCCCCAGACTCCGTGCTTGGCGGCCGCGATGAACTTCCCGGGCTGGTCGATGCTCGCTGGTGTGTAATACGACGGTGACTCGATCGCCGCCTGCCAGGCCATAACAACGGGCAGGATCGAACCATTCATGTGGGCGCCACTGCCGACGAATGCCGCAACTGAACGAGGCCCATCGCGTTCGATGATTTCGCCGACTCGCTCCGCGACCTCGTCCATCGCCTGCTCGATCTCGATCGGTTCGAAGCTGCCATCGGACTGGCGCTTAAGCGACGTTCGAAGGCGGTCGGGACTGTACATGTGCTCGACAAGATGCCGGCCTTTGGTGCAGGTATAACCACCTGTCATTTCGTGATCACGATCGCCCCGGACCGCGAGGACCTTGTCGTCCTCCACATCAACGAGAATACCGCAGTAGGCGTGACAGAATCGGCAGTAGGATTTCTTGGTTTCGATCACAGGACTCCCCCCAAACAACCGGGATCCTTTGAATTTGGGCGGAAGTCTATCACGACGGCCAGCCGCCTCGACCTGATCTTTCGCATGTAATCAGAGCGTCGGAACGGGTCTTTCGGTGGAACAGCCGGGGCCGATATGGCACGCTAATTTGGATCGGTCCACCGTCGGACGGACCGTAATGAATCTCCCCTGAACAACGGAAGTATGCTGCTCGCAAGACGCCTAGCCATCGTAACTGTCTTCTCGACGCTCGTATTAATCGCGCTCGGCGTCGTCGTCCGTGCAACCGGTTCCGGCCTTGGCTGTCCCGACTGGCCCACCTGCTTCGGCGGCGTCCTCCCTCCGGGCAACAAGCACCCCGTGATTGAAATGTCCCACAGATTCGTCGCGTCGGGCGTCGGCCTTCTCGCAATTGCCCTGGCAGTCGTCTGCTGGCGGCACTTTCGCCATGTGCCCCTGGTTGCATACCTAGCGGCTATCACCGTCCCTCTCGTTGGCATCCAGGGTCTGATCGGCGCGATCACGGTAACAGAGGAGCTGCCACCCGAAATCGTGGCAACCCACCTGCTGACAGCTTTTCTGATCCTTAGCTGCCTTGTGATTGTGGCGATAGGGATCCATTTTCATATGGAGGCTGAAACGGACGGCTCCTCGGGCAGCCCGGAATGGCAGATAGGGGTGGCGGCCCTGCTCTCGATCACCATCCTGGCAGTCGTGGTCTGGGTTGGGGGATACATGACCGAAAGTGGTTCAAGCACAGCCTGCAGCGGCTGGCCTCTCTGCAACGGATCGGTGATTCCCGCCGCGGACGACCAGGAGGTCGTCCACATGCTCCACCGCTACTTTGCTGCAGCTTTCGGAGTGTTCGCGTTAGGCACGGCCTGGCTCCTTTGGCGAACCAGTTCAGCACCGACGTTCGCTCGGCCAGCCGCCGCGGCGCTGGTAACCATCTTTGCACTCCAGGTTCTCGTGGGCGCATTCAACGTCTGGTACGAGTTCCCCGAATGGCTCGCAGTCTCGCACACCGTTGTTGCCTCGCTCGTCTGGACTCACCTAACGCTCGTGGCCTCGTTCGTATTCGTGCGCTCGATGGGCGCCGCCCATTCCGAGGCAGCGGCCGCCCTGGGGGCACCGGTTTGATCGCCGAAGCTGCCACGTTCGGACGCGCCAGCTTCACAATTTTGCGAAGCTATGTCGCGCTGACCAAGCCAGCCGTAATTTCGCTCCTCCTAGTCACAACCGTCCCGGCAATGGTGGTAGCCGACGATGGTTGGCCTTCGACCGCGCTGGTCATCGCGACGCTCATCGGAGGTGCCCTCTCAGCCGGCGGTGCGAATGCGATCAACTGCTGGTACGACCGCGACATAGACAGCCTCATGTGGCGCACACGCAACCGCCCCCTTGTAAGAGGCGCAGTACCGCCGTCGCACGCACTGACCCTGGGGATCGTTCTCGGGTCCACGGCCTTCGTGCTGCTGGCGCTCGCGGCCACGCTTACGGCGGCCCTCCTGTCGCTTGCGGCACTTCTCTTTTACGTCTTCATCTACACGATATGGCTGAAACGAAGAACCGCCCAGAACATCGTTGTCGGGGGCGCCGCCGGAGCTTTTCCGCCCGTGGTCGGCTGGGCGGCCGTGACCGGAGACGTGTCGGTCGACTCCGCGCTGATGTTTCTCATCATCTTCCTCTGGACTCCACCCCACTTCTGGGCACTCTCCCTTCGACTCAAAGACGAGTACAGCCTCGCTAGCGTTCCGATGTTACCGGTCACCAGCGGTGCCGTCGCAACCGCCAGACAGATCCTCGTGTACACGGTCGCACTGATAGCAGCGTCTTATCTCCTCGTCCCGTTCGGCGGACTGGGGTGGCTGTACACAACGGCCGCCACGGCCCTCGGAGCGTGCTTCGTCTTTGGCGCTGTTCGGGTCGTTTGCCATCCGGAGATTGAGGCGATCGGTCTCTACAAATACTCGATGCTCTATCTTGCTCTGCTGTTCGCCGCCATGGGGCTGGACGCTGCGCTGGCAAGCTAAGGCCTAGATCACGCGTACTTCCTTGACTCCAACTGGGGCCGAATATATGAGAGCGTTCGAGAAGCCGTTCATAATCGGTTGGCCCCGCGGTGCTTCGGAAGGGTTGTTGGAGGGCCGATAGAGACTGAACTTCTAAGCTACGCATCGTCCGGCAGTGCTGCTGACTTCCGGGCGGCTGTCCGCTCGGGCCTGCCGGTCCGTTTGACCGAGACTCATGGTCGACAGGGAGTTAATATTCGCATCACCCAGTTCGCGCCCAGAGGGGCACGAACAATCCGGAAAGGTTGAAAACATGGTTCAGAACTCAGGCGGACATAGTGGCCACGGTTCGGACTCCTCGAAAAGCCTCGCTCCAGCGAGTCCGTGGCCATGGGTCGCCGCCACCGCGGTTCTGATCCTCGGGCTTTCGCTTTTCTGGGCGGCCTCTGAAGATAGCGAAGAAGCCACCATCCCGGTTGTTGTAGCGGCCGCGGCGCTGCTGGTCGTGTCCGCGGTTGCCTGGCTCATCGAGAGCGGAGCATTCCGCCAGGCTGAAGCCGACTCGGAGCCACGGGCTGTTCGCCAGACCCAGGTGATCACATTTGCAATTGCCGAGGGGCAACTCGAATCCGCCCGCGGCCCGGAAGGGGTCCTGACATCGCTCGAATCCAGCGAGGGAAACCTCAGAAGCCATCCTGGGTTCGAAGATTTGCGAGTGACTATTTCGTCTGCAGAGGGAGGCCCCTCGCAAGGACTTGTTGAGACGACCTGGTCTAACCGCGAGGCTCTCGCCGGATACGACGGAGCAAAAGAAACTCTCCTCGACCTGATTAACGGTGCCGGCGACCAAGTCATGGTGGGCTCGGTCCAGGCGTTCGATATGGACGTCGTTCGCGATACGAAAGAGTCGCCGATCCGCTTCTCGTTCTTCAGCTGGGTGGTCGCTCTCTGCGCTCTGGTAGTCGGGGGGTTCGCGGTCGCGATCGTGGTCGGCGTGACCGACGATAACCCCGCCGTCGCGGCCGCGACGGACGACAGAAACAGCGGGACCGACGGCAGTGACCCGTTCGCTGTAATCTCAATCGATCTCGAATTCGACAAAGCAACGCTGCGAGCGGCGCCGAACGTTGAGGTTACCTACACCCTTACGAACGACGGCGATATCGTCCATAACCTCTCGTTCTATGAAGAAGAAGGCGGAGCGGAGATTGCCATCGGAGAAATCATCCCCAGCGACGCCACGACAACCGTCACGTTCACGACGCCAGGTCCGGGCACTTACTTCTTCCGCTGCGACCTGCACCCAACCCAGATGACGGGCGTATTTGAGGTTGTCGAAGGCGGCCCCGGGGCGGGAGGTAACGGCGGTGTCGTCGCCACCGCCGAGCCAGCCGAGTCCTTCTCCATCGTTTCAATCGACAATGAGTTCGACCGTGACACACTCTTCGCGCCGCCGAACACCGAAGTAACCTTCACGCTCGTCAACGACGGCGATATCGTCCATAACCTCTCGTTCTATGAAGAAGAAGGCGGAGCGAAGATTGCCATCGGAGAAATCATCCCCGGCGACACCACGACAACCGTCACGTTCACGACGCCAGGTCCGGGCACCTACTTCTTCCGCTGCGACGTCCACCCAGTCGACATGATCGGCGTGTTCGAGGTCTCGGCCGACGCATCTTAGCCCGGCGACGGTGGCGGCTTTCATCACCGTGACCGTCGTGGACAACGCCTTCAACACAAGTGTGATTTCCGCAAACGCTGGCGCTCCGCGCTACGGTCATCTTCAGGAACGAGGGTGCACCACCTCACAACGTCGGGACCCCCTGCGACCGGCTGAGGTCAGCTCGCCCCCGCCACGGTAACTCCCATCAGGGGCGCAATTAGACAGCTTAGAAGGGGCCACAAAGACCCCTTCGTCGCCTACGCGCGCGCGAGTCATGGACGCCGGTGATTTCTGCTTCTATTCGAAAGCGCCGTCTCCCAGTAGCTCGATGAACTCCTCCTCCGACAAACCCACAACTTCTCGAAAGACATACTCGTTGTCCTCGCCGAGACAGGGGGCCGCCTTGGTGAGCTCACCGGGCGTCTTCGAAAGCCTGAAGGCGGGTCCGTCGTAGCAGCGCTCGCCCATCACTGCGTGCTGCAGTATCCAGTAGTGGTCTCTGTGGGCGAGCTGGGCATCCGACCGAAGGTCCTCGGAACTCTGAACTACGCCCGCCGGGACGCCGAATCCCTGTAGGTGGCGCACCAGCTCCAGGCTGGTATACCTCCGCTCCGGTGCCGCCTCCGGGTTCTCACCCTTGAACCACTCAGGTTCCAAACTGTCCCGGGTGATGGCCTCGATCCAGTGCTCGAGGTGCCAGTCGATCTCTTTTTGTTCCTCGAGTCTCTGATGCCTCCGCCGCATCCGCTCAAGGTCCGCCCACTCGGGACGCCCCATCGCTGCTTTCAACGAGTTCCAGTGTTCCTCGGTTTCGCAACCGATCACTATCCACTTCCCGTCTCGGCACTCGTAGCAGCCGTGGGGAGCAGCATTCAGGTCGCGATTGCCGTCCCGGAGTTGTTCATGGCCGTTCACGGTCCAGTCGAGGATCGTCGTCCCCAGCCCGTGGACTGCCGCTTCCAGCTGGCTGAAGTCGATGTACTGTCCCTTGCCTGTGCGTCGCCGATAGTCGAGCGCCGAGATCAGGGCGATTGCTCCGATGTGCGGAACGAGGAAGTCCGTGTATGCGATTCCGGTTCCGATCGGTGGACCGTCCGGCCAACCAGTGACGTGATTGTATCCCGCCGCACCCTGGAGCACGTGCCCGAAGCCCGCGTAACCGGACCAAGGACCGGTCTGGCCGAAAAGAGGCATCGAGATCATCACAAGATCCGGGCGAACCTCCCGGAGTTCCTCGTATGAGATACCCAATCTAGCCATCGTTCCGGGCGTAAAGGACTCCGTCACAACGTCGCACTCGGCCACGAGCCGCCTGGCTAGCTCAATACCTCGCGGATGCTTCAAATTCAGAGAGGCACCCAGCTTTGAGCTGTTGAAGTTGGCGTAATACCCAGATCGATCCACACCGGGTTCATCGTCGACGAATGGCGGTGCTCGCCGGAGAGCCTCGGGGTACGTGTTCGACTCGACCCGTATCACTTCTGCGCCGTGATCGGCCAAGTACTTGGAGGTAAGAGGTCCAACGCCCACCCAGGCGAAATCAGCGACTCTCAGCCCCGAGAACACCTTGCTGCTGTCGGCCATCAGACCACCATCCTAGTCTTCAATCTCCGGAGCTCTGCCTCTGTCAGGCCTAGCTCGCCATACACCGCTGTGTTGTCCTCGCCGATATGCGGAGCCCGGCCACGCTGCTTCCAGGGAGTTTCCGAATAAAGGAACGGAGCCCCGGGATAGATGAAAGACTCACCAAGATCGTCATGAACAACACGTACCCAGTATTCGCGGTCAGACAGGTGGGCCGATTCCACGATTTCATGAGGGGAGAAGATTGGGGCCCAACCAGCGCCCCGACGCTGCGCCTCAGCGACCAGCTCGAGCTTTTTCCGGGAACGACAGAACGCAGCCAGTGTCTCCTCAAGGTATGCCCGTTCCTCGTCGGTCGGAGGCTGCATCACCGAGAGTCGCTCACGCCACTCGGGTGCGACGAGATCACCGGCCTCACCGGACTCGGCCAGCCAATCGATGATCGTATTGGCTGTCGGACCGAACAGGCCTCCAACAGCCAGGCATGCCACCCATCCGTCCTCCGCTTCGAAGATGTACCGGAGCCCTGGAACTCCTCCAGCGTTTCGGCGTACCCCAGGGCCTGAGAGATTGATGCCACGGATGTCCCACGTCGCCTGGGCGTTGTCCATGGCTTGAGTCACGGCCTCCTGCATGGAGATGTCCACATGTTGGCCCTGGCCGCCGTTCACTCCCCGAGCATAGAGCGCGACCAGCCCGCCGACTGCGGCCTGCGTGTTTACCTGCGCATAAGCCTGCGGCGCAAGGCTGCGCACGGGACCCCGATCTGGCTCGCCGTTCAGGTGCATGTGTCCGCCCATGGCGGATCCGACGATGTCCGTCGCCAGCCAGTCCTTGAATGGCCCGGTGAGCCCGAACGAAGTGATCGACACGACGACGATTCCTGGGTTAATCGAGGACAGTGACGCGTAGTCGAGCCCAAACTCCTTGGCTTGGCCCGGCGAGAACGTCTCCACGACGATGTCGGTTCGTTCGGCGAGTCGCCGTGCGAGGTCACGCCCGGCCTCGAGCCGCAGCTCGCAGGTCACCGACTTCTTGCCGGCGTTCATCGCCCACCACCAGAGGCTCTTCTCAGGGTCCGAGGAACCACGGAAGAACGGGCCCAGCTCTCGTGTCCTGTCGCCACCACGCGGCTCGACTTTGATCACGTCGGCGCCGAGCTCCCCAAGTAGACGCGCGCAGAGCTGACCCTTCTCATCTGCGAAGTCGAGTACGTGGTACCCGGAAAGCGGACCTTCTGAGTGCTCGGCTGGTCGTGAGTTCGGCTGCATTAGGCGAGTTCTACCGCGTAGCTGGGGCTCGTTCAACGGCCCCCGTCGAAAGGCGGAGAGCTAACCTGCCCTTTTGAAAATAGACTGGCTTACCTCCCCGGGCACCAATTCTCCAGCCAGGCCCGCCTCGATCCCCGCCCTCAGGTCGGCCACACCCCATCGTTTCACCGCAGATACCGACACGACATCTGGCGGGGCTGAACCGGCACCAGCGATTTGAGCTCGTGCAGCCTTGAGGTCCTTGACCTTCTTCCCTTCGGAGTTACGAATGAGGTCCAACTTGTTCAGCACAGTAAGCCTGATGGTGGAACCGGCACCGAGCTCCCGCAATATTCCCTCAACCGCTTGTACATGCTCAAACACGTTGGGATGGGCAATGTCCACCACATGGAGCAGCAGATCGGCTTCGACCAACTCCTCGAGGGTGGCCCTGAAGGACGCAACAAGTTGCGTGGGCAGCTTCTGGATAAACCCCACGGTGTCCGTCAGCAGGATAACTCGCCCCGACGGCATCGCGATGCGACGGGTAACGGGATCGAGCGTCGCGAACAGCCTGTCTTCAGCCGTAACATCAGCGCCGGAGAGGACCCGCATGAGTGTCGACTTACCGGCATTCGTGTAGCCACAGAGGGCGACGACCGGCATATTGTTGCGCCGTCTCCGTCGTCGATAAAGCGAGCGTTGAGTCCGGACCTCCTCGATGTCGCGACGGATCTTCGAAATGCGAGAGCGAATCAGACGGCGGTCGGTCTCGATCTGCGTTTCGCCCGGGCCGCGTGTCCCGATAGCTCCCTCCATGCGCTCGAGATGGGACCACTGACCCGCCAGCCTCGGGAGCAGGTATTCCATTTCCGCCAACGAGACCTGCAGCCGTCCCTCGCGGGTCCGAGCCCGAGCTGCAAAGATGTCG
>DASCML010000160.1:0-5841 GCA_036010925.1 Dehalococcoidia bacterium
ATGTTCGTTCGAACGGCTCTGCGAACGACCGCGAAACTGGCATCTTCGGTGGCCAGGTCCGTGAACTTCTCGAGTTCATTCAGGGTGTTGAAGTCGCTGGCAATGGCAACGCCATTGGTGTGACCTGTGACCCTCCCCCAAACGGCTGTTCGCGCTCGGATTCCGCGGTCCGTCTGATGCGTGGCCGCCTGCCGCATCGCATCAAGAAATTCTGCGGTCTTTCCACGCTCGATAAGCCCGGTGAACAGACGTCGATACATCAGTGCTCCAGCGGCCTCAAATAATCACCTGAAACACGCTCGCCAAGTCTACCATCAGAGCTGCCCGCGCACGCCGGCTCCGCGCAGCGGGTGTCGACCGACGGCTTCCCGAAACAGCAGGCGTCGCGCCTATCGGCCCTTGAACGAAGGCTCCCGTCTCTCAGCAAATGCTGCCAGGCCCTCCCGGAAATCCTCGCTCTGGAAGAGCGGAAGCAGCTGGAGGTAGATATGGTCGACAGCGGTTTCGAACGTCTCCTCCATTCCAAGTCGCATCATGCGCTTGGTCGCCTGCACGCTCAGGGGTGCGTTGTCGGCAATCTTCCTGGCCCAGGAATCCACCTCACTCATCAGGTCATCGTGCTTCACGATCTTGTTCACAAGGCCGAGTTCGAGTGACTTCTGGGCGTCGAGAATGTCGCCCAGAAACGCGACCTCGGCTGCCCGTGCCCAGCCGAGCAGGCGAGGCAGGTACCAGCAACCGCCGGACTCCGGAAGAACGCCCCGCTTGGCAAACACGGCGCCCAACTTCGCGTTCTCGCTCGCGATCCGAATATCACAGCCCAGTGCTAGGTCCATGCCATAACCGGCAGCGGCACCGTTCAGCGCACAAATAACCGGTTTGTCCATCCGGTTGAGCACAAGCGGAGGCGAATTGTGAAGATCGAACATCCTGTAGCCGCGCTGGCCAGCGCCAATCCCGTCGCTACCTGAGCCCTGAGCCTTCAAATCGAGGCCCGAACAAAATCCGCGTCCGGCCCCCGTCAGGAGAACACAACGCACACCGGTGTCGACGTTCGCTTCTTGGAGTGTCGACGCCAACGCACCCAACATGGGTCCGCTGATCGCGTTCAGGCGGTCCGGTCGGTTCAATGTCAGGGTAAGTACGCCCTCGTCGAGGGTCGCGAGCAGCTCTTCGGTTCCAGTGTCGTATTCGGACAAGACGCTCCCTCCAGGTTAATGCTCGCCGAGTGTGGCACCGCACCTAGGGCTGAGCAACCTGACCGCGGTTTTCGAGAAATTCGACGGGGGCAAGGCCGCTCTCCCGGATCGCCTCTGCGATATCAGGACCTACAAAGCGGAGATGCCAGGGCTCATAAACATAGCCTGTGACCTCTTCTTTGCCCTCGGGGTAACTGATCACAAACCCAAATCGATATGCGTTCGCGGCGATCCACCCCGCCTCGGGGGTGTTTTCGAAGCCTTCGAGCTCATAGTTGTTACTCTGGCTCGTGACGTCGGCCGTGGTACCAAGCTGATGCTCACTGTGGCCCGCCCTGGCGCTGGAGCGGTCGGCATAGTCCTGGCCGTAGACTTCCACGTTGTTCTGATAGATCCATTCCTGATCCGAGTAACCGCGATAGGCGCTCCGTACAACCATCACGAACCCTTCCTCGCGTGCGGCGAGAAGCATCTCCTCCATCGCAGCAGCAACCTCAGGCCTCAGAATGATCGGTAGACCCACCACATATGCCATGTCGCCCGGCAGCGCGACGAGCTCAGCCGGCGCACAATCGACCGGGAGGGATCGTTCCTTGTTGACCGGCACGAAAATATCGTCGCAAGGAAGCGTCGGCCCATAGGTTGGAGCAGGCGTCGGCGAGGAGATGGCAGTCGGGCTTTCGGACGGCTCAGTCGTTGCCGTCGGCACAGGGGTGCTATCCCGGGTCGGCGTCGGGAGTGGTCCAATCGGCGTAGAAGTCTCATCGTCGTTGAGCAAGACTGCAAGCAGAATCGCGGTCGAGACAGCCAGCAGAACGAATGCCACAGCAAGCCAGGACCGCCAGTCCGTCGCTCTTCGGCCGGGCCTCACTCCGCCGCCCTTCGCTCCAGATTTAGTCGGCACCCCAACAGATTAGAGAAGGATCTCGTATGTGCTTCGGATACGTTCAGGGTTGGCGCAGAAGCAGATACTCGGTCGGCGTGAGGCCCGAGAGGGACCAGCGGACGCCGCACAGTTCCGTCACAACCACACCGGTCGCGGGAAAAGCGACGGCGGCGGCGGAGAGCTGAGGGGTGATGACCCTGACAGGGGTGGACGCGGGCAGTCCACCGGGCCCGCAACGGAGTCTTCGGCAAACCCGGAGCCGTACGAGTCGTAAATCGCGATACCACCGACCAGAACCGCAAGCCATGCGCGCTTCACACGCGCGCCGACGTCATTCCTGCTCGCCCATCGGGACTCGCGGATCGTGAGCTACATCGTCAAGAAAGGCTCGTAGCAGAGCGTTCGTAATGTCAGGCTGCTCCAACTGGAAGAAGTGTCCGGACGCGGCGATTGGCTCCTGGCGAAGGAAAATAGCGACTTCCCTCAGCCTCACTGGATCTCCACGCGGCCGCTCTGACCAGAACACCATGAAAGGTTTGTTATCTGCCGCCTTGATTAGCTCATCCAGCTGAGCGGCGGTATCCGGTTCTGCGAGCATTCCGGCAGCTATGCTCGGTGGACAACCAGCGACAAGCTCGCGGACGGCCGCCTCGACGTTCGTCGGCGTGTCGGCGGCGAAGAATCGGTCTATCAACGGTCCAGCTTGCTCGAGCGATGCCGTGGACTCGATTTCCCGTGCAAGCTCCGCTTGGGCAGTCGCTGTGCCATCTTCGGCGTTGCCGATGGCGCTGTCGCCGAGCACGGCGCCGAGCACCAACTCCGGATGCCTGTAGTTGAGGTGCAGCGCTACGACGCCCCCAAGACCGTGCCCGGCGACGATCACGGGACCCGGGCTAAGTTCCTTCAGCACGACCGCGAGGTCATCGGCCGCGGTCTGCACGTCGCATGGAAGGGCCTCTGGCGACTCGCCACAGCCACGAAGATCGACAGAGATGCAGCGGTGGTCGACGGTCAGGTTTGATGCCTGAAGACTCCAGACAGACCTGTCCGAAGCCCAACCATGAACAAATAGAAACGGCGGATCGCCGTCACCCGCCTGCTCCACAGCGAGCTGAACCTCGCCGACTTCAACGAACTCCACGGACCTACCGCCAGCCGGAGCCGAGGAGCCCCCGGCTTCCCCGGATGGCCAGCTTCCCGAAGCCAAGTGCACCTCTGCCGACCATCCTCAGAGCCCCTTCTCGCCGCTTCTTGCGCGGACGGCCTTCTTCCCGTTGAGGGGCAAGTTCCCGAGTTTCAGCGGCCTGCACGACCCTCGCTATTCCCCTGGCTCCCGTCACGCTCGCCTGTTGCAGCCTGTCGCGCCCCAGCACAGAGAGTTCGTCGAACACATCCGCAGCCCGCGCCTGGACCCCTGATTCATCCATAACACGCGCGTCGGATCTTGCTCGGCGGCGCTTGGGTCGCTTCTTGCGCTGTCGGGAAAGGGCACGCGCTCCCCAAACCGCAGCAACGACAGCAACGGCAACGCCGCCGACGATAACCATGGACCCGGGGCCTCTCCTCCCAGCGCCGCCAATTTCGTCAGCCAGAGACGAGGGCCTGTTTTCCCGTACCCCTTCTCTCAGGATCTCGCGGGCCAACTCCGGCTCGGAAGACGGCGGCTGGACACTCGAGTCGGGTCGCGAAACCGGAACCTCTGCAGGTGATTTCCCCGGGTCGCCCGTCGGGGACCCGGTCGCCAGGGAAAGTTCGGTCACTCTCTCCTGGCGGGCGCCCTCCGGACCGCTTGCGGAGTGAGGACCTGCCGAGCGAAGAAATCCAAGCACGGCGTGGCTGAAGGCGGGAGGATTGTCGCCTAGCACACTGTGCCCTGCTCCGGGCACCACAACGAGGCTCGCGTCTCTCATGTCGTTTACAACTCGCTCGGCCACGTCCTGTGTTAGAACATCACTCTCCGACCCTCGAATCAGCAGAGTGGGCACATCAACCGAGCGAAACAGGCGCCAGGTGTCTTCGGAGGTAAGGCCGCTTCCAACCCTGATACCGGACGATGGGTCGCAAAATCGCCGGTCGAACTTCCACGTCCACTTTCCGTCGCCATTCGGACGAAGGCGGTGGCGCATGCGCTCACGGATGTCGTCCAAAGAACGTCGCGGATTGAACCGGTGGGCCATCTCGACATACTGCTCGAACTCGAGGTTATCGGGGCCACGCGTGAAGCGAACCGTGTTATCTACGCCCTCCCGGCTCGCCTCGGGACCGACATCGACCAGCACGAGGCGCTCCACTCGCTCCGGATAACGAGCTGCGTAGACGATCGCGTTTAGCCCTCCCATGCTGTGGCCCATGAGAACGAATCTTGTCAGGCCGATAACGCGCCGGAAACCCTCCAGGTCGTCAACAAAAGCCTCGCGGGAGTAGTCGCCATCGGCGGACCAGTCGCTATCGCCATGGCCGCGCTGGTCAACACCAAGAAGACGAAATCCTTCGCGCGCGTCCGCGGCGAATTCATCAAACATGTGCCCTGAGACGCCGAAGCCGTGGAGCAGGACCAGGGGTGAGTAGGATGGATCTCCCCACTCTTGGTAATGGATCTTGAGACCTCCGATGTGGACCTCTCGATCAGCGTAGAGAGCGCCCTGCATTCCCACCTCCGGGTTCGGTCTTCGCGGGTCGGATGATACCACCACGAAGCCGTCCGGCAGGACCCAAGCAGCACACTGAGTGAGGCACGCTTTCGAGCGCCGAAAGATAAACCGACATGACCTAGCTGCGAATTCCAGATTCGACTCTCATGGCCCGCCTCCAGCTCAGCGTGAAGGAAGTCGATTGGGCCGCTTCGCTCGTAGGAAACAGAGCTACACCTGGCTACGTGCTAGGACGGCGGACCTCGCCTAGGTGGCGGAGCGCGCCCTCGCTCACGCATTGGAGCACTTCGTTGCTCTTCTCAACCTTCACGGAGAACTTGATGCCCTCCATGCTCCCGGGTGGCTTGCGAAATGGCCGCAAGGGGCTCCATCTACCGGCAGGCTGCGCTGGCTAAATGTCAACGTCGACCCGGTAGCCGATCCCTCTCTGGGTTGCGATTCGCGGCGCCTCCGGGATGGCCTCCAGTTTGGAGCGAAGGTTGGAGACATGCCGACGGGCCAGATCGATATCACCGGGTGATTCCCCATTCCACGCCGTGAGCGCAATCTCCTGCGGATCGAATACCTGGCCCGGAGATCCGAGAAGCACAGCGAGGATCGTCGTCTCCCGCTCCGTTAGCTCGACGGACTGTCCTTCAAAGCGAAGCACCTTCGCGAGCTGATCGAGGCGGAAAGGACCAGCAACGACAGGAGGGTGTGTGGTTAGCCCGGGCCGAGCGAACTGCTTCATTCTCTGGCGAACTGGGATCGAATCAAGAAGTCCGAGGGCGAAGCCATCTAGCTGGGGCCGATACGCAGCGGGAAGGATGATGCCCGCTGTGCCGAGGGGCAGTACATAAAGAACGGGTACTACTTCCCAGCCGGGGAGGGTCTGAAACCGAGATGCTGCTCGGGTACTTTCCTCCGGCCCCATGCTTGCCAGCGCGAGGAGGTCAAAGACACCCGCAGAGGCGTGAGCGAAGGCCGGCCCCGTAAAGCGCTCGACAAGGATCTCGAGGTCATCGAACTCGAGGGAGGATGAGCCGGTGTACGAAGGGTCGACGGAAAGAACGTGAGTCACGGTATTGTTCCTTGCTGTCAAGTAAGGATACGTGGCCGAAGCGAG
>DASCML010000161.1:0-6512 GCA_036010925.1 Dehalococcoidia bacterium
GACCGCGACCAAGAGCGCCCGGTCCGGTGTCGGAGCAGTCGGGTGGGATCTGCGGGCCATCCGCGTCCAGCCTACACCCCGACGCCGTCGGTGTCGGGGAAGAGCGAGCCGCCGGTATGCCTGGCGATTCTCAGAGGCCAGGCCAAGCCGCGAGCCGCTTCAGCCCCTCCTCGAGGCGATCCTCAGGGGTGGTCACGCTCAGGCGAATGTAGCCCTCTCCCTGCTCGCCATAGCCGCGACCAGGCGTGACTACCACCGAGCAATCTTCGATGAGCCGCGCGGCGTAGTCAGCGCTCGTGACTCCCTCGGGGAGCGCGGCCCACACATAGAGCGAGCCCTTGGGCACGTCGACATCCAGCCCGATCCTTCGCAACACCTCGACCATCCGGTCTCGACGCCGCTGGTAGATAGCGTTGTGCTCAGATACACACTCCTGCGGGCCATACACGGCCTCGATGGCCATCCTCTGAATCGCCTGAGGGATTCCACTGTCGATATTCGATTTCACCCTCATCAGAGCGTCCACCATCGTAGGGTTGCCGACGACCATGCCGATACGCCAACCGGTCATGTTGTAGATCTTCGACCACGAATTGAACTCGATCGCCACGTCGCGTGCGCCGGAGGCGTCGAAGATCGTCGGCGCCTGGTAACCGTCGTAACAAACGTCCGAGTATGGGTTGTCGTGGAGGATGGCAACACCGTGCTGCTTAGCCCAGGCGACCGCCCGCTCAAAGAAGCCGACATCGGCAACGCCTCCCGTCGGATTGTTGGGGTAGTTGAGCCAGATGATCTTGGCCCGGTCGGCAAGGTTAGCCGGGATGGACTCGAAATCCACCAGCCAACCGCCCTCTCGAGTGCACGGCACCTTCACGGTCTCTCCGCCCGCAAACATCGTTCCAATCTCGTAGACCGGATACCCCGGGTCGGGAACGAGCGCCAAGTCACCAGGGTCAATGAAGCAGAGCGCCACATGCCCGATCCCTTCCTTGGACCCGATCAGCGGTAGACATTCCTTCTCTGGGTCGAAACGCGTCTCGAAACGGCGGAAATACCAGTCGGAAATTGCCTGACGAAGCTCAGGAAGGCCCTCAGACTCTGGGTAGCGGTGATTGATAGGTTCGTTCGATTCACGGTGAAGCACGTCCATGATGTGCTTAGGGGTGGGTAGGTCGGGGTCGCCAATTCCGAATGTGACCACGTCATGGCCTTCTGCGCGCTTGGCCGCGATCTTCTTAGAGATTTCAGCAAACAGGTACGGCGGCAGCGATTCCACACGCTTCGCGAGATTCATGAGTTGTCCTCGGTTCCGAAGGTAAACGCGAGCGTAACAACCCGAGCACCTTTCGCGCCACGCTTGGCGACGAAGTTGAAGAGGCGGCTCGGGGGAGTGACTTCTACTCGATGTCGAGGGCGGCCCGAACGGCTTCGCTTCAGGGGGACTGCGTCGCCCTATCGTCTCACCGGTTCACCTTCCATGCTGAATATCTTTCTGAGTGCAACGCAACACGGGGCAGCGCAAAACGGCCCTACTCTTAATGGAACGGCAAGTAGCGCCACTCTAAAGGTGATCGCTCGAGGCCGGGAGTCGACCAATCGCGGCTGCTAGAATCCCGGCGGAGGTCAAGTATGGCGGCGCTGGATGGAATGCGAGTGCTCGATGTCACCCAGTACGAGTCCGGCACTTCCTGCACTCAGCAGCTGGCCTGGATGGGCGCCGACGTCGTTAAGGTCGAGCCGCCCTCTGGTGATCCGGGGCGGCTTATCGCCCCGGACGAGCAGGGACATTCACAGTACTTCTTCAATTTCAACAGCAACAAACGAAGCGTCTCAATCGACCTCAGCTCTGCCGACGGGCGAAGACTGCTCCTAGACATGGCTCCGCACTACCACGTCTTCGTCGAGAACTACGGTCCTGGCGTAATCGAGCGCTTCGACCTGGGGTATGAGGTGTTCAGGGCTGTGAACCCCGGGATCATCTACGCACGAATCAAAGGGTTCGGGACCTGGGGACCGTACTCGGACTACAACGTCTACGACTGGGTCGCTCAGGCGGCCGGAGGGACGTTCTCCGTGACTGGTGAACGGGACGGACCGCCCGTGATGATCCAACCCACCTTCGCGGACTCTGGCACCGGCCTCCAAGCCGCCCTTGCAATTGTGGGGGCTTATGTTAAACAACTTCGGACCGGGGAAGGGGAGCAGATCGACCTTTCCATGCAGGAGGCCGTCACGTTCTTCATGAAGACCGTGGGCATAGCAACATGGGGACAGCGCGCACCAAGACGACTGGGAAACCGCCGCGGCGCCCCCAGCGGAATATACCCGTGCCGCGGCGATGGTCCGAACGACTACGTGTTCATCTTCATGAACACGTCCGATCAATGGGACACATTATGTTCGAAGATCGGACACCCGGAGTTCACAACAGATCCGCGGTTCGCGGACCCTGGCGAACGCCAACGAAACCAGGAAGAGCTGTACAGGGTCGTCGGGGACTGGATGGCAAGCCGCACCAAATACGAGGTCATGCACGAGCTTGCGGAAGCCGGCGTTCCCTGCAGCGCCATCCTAGACCCGGTCGAACTCCATACCGACCCCCACCTCGTAGAGCGCGGATTGGTTCACTCGGTGGAACATCCGACTGCTGGGGAAGTTCGTTTGTTCCGCAATCCTCCTTTAACGCACGGCTCGCAGGTGCCTCTCGGTCCGGCTCCGCTTCTGGGACAGCACACAGACGAAGTTCTCATATCCGACCTCTCCCTTGACCGGACGGCGCTTGCCGGTCTGAGACAGGACCGTACTATCGTCTAGCGGAGCTGCTCGCGGCCTCGGAGCGGTGACCTATTGTCGGTAAAGGTGGGCCCTGCGCGCTGACATTCTCCGGAGACAGGCAGGAGCCGCTGTGACAAGGCACACAGCTTTAGTTAGGGTTAGATCACTCCGGCAGGGGTAAGGAGAGGCACGAGTGTCTCAGCGCTACCGGTACTCGATGTGGGACGGAACCCAGGAAGTTCCTGAGTTCACCGCCGACGATATCCTCGACAACCTCACAGACGACCTCATGAACTTCGGCGATCTCGAGCACGCGCTCCGCAACATGCTTCAGCGGGGCATGCGCAACCCGATGGGCGACCGCACCCAGGGCCTGCGAGATCTCTTACAGAAGCTTCGCCAGCAGCGCCGCGACCAGCTGGACAAATTCAACCTCAGCTCCGTCTTCGACGATCTCAAGCAGCAACTCGACGAGATCATCGAGATGGAGCGTTCAACCCTCGACAGGAGGCTTGACGAAGTTGGCGGTCTGAACCCGGAAGAAGGCGAACCGCCCCAAGACGGGACCGCACAACCTCAGATTGAAGGACTGTCTGGCGAATCGGGCCAACCGGAAGGCCAGCCTGCAGGACAGCAGGGCGGAGACCAGTCGGAGAATCAGGAGGCTGGGGACCAAGAACCCTCAGGCCAGCAGTCCGGCGGGCAAGTGCACCCGAGCGAGTTCGCCGACATGCTGCGAAACATCGCGGGTCGCAAACAGCAGTTCCTGAACGAACTCCCCGACGATCCGGCCGGGCAGATGAAGGAGCTCCAAAGCTACGAATTCTTGGACCCCGAGGCTCAGCAGAAGTTCAACGAGCTTCTCGAGAGCCTCCGCAAGGCCATGACGGACACCTTCTTCAAGGACCTCTCAAACTCCATCCAGAACATGACGCCCGAAGAAGTGGAGCGCATGAAGGATATGGTCCGGGACCTCAACCAGATGCTGAAGGACCGGATGGACGGGCGAGATCCCAACTTCGATGAGTTCATGCAGAAGTACGGCGACATGTTTGGCGACAACCCGCCGCAATCGCTCGACGAGCTCATCGAACAGATGCAGCACCAGATGGGGCAGATGCAGAGCCTGCTGGACAGCCTTCCCGGCGAAATGCGGCAGCAGCTCCAGGACATGCTCATGGACCGGATGGGCGATCCGGAACTCAACCAGATGATGAACGAGGTCGCCCAGAACCTCGAATCGCTCTACCCAATGCGTGATCTCAGCAACCAGTACCCATTCCGCGGGGACGAGGAACTCGACCTCCAGTCCGCCATGGCACTGATGGACCAGATGCAGTCAATCGACGAAGTCGAACGCCAGATAGAGCGGACTCAGTACGGTGGGGACATCGAGGATATCGACATCGACAAACTCGAAGAACTCCTTGGGCCGGAAGCGCGAGAGGCTATCGACCAGCTGAAGAAGTTCCTGGAAATCCTTGAAGAAGCAGGAATGATCCGAAAGAAGGGGGACGGCTATGAGTTGACCCCCCGGGGTACACGGAAGATCGCCCAGAGAGCCCTCGCTGAAATCTATGCGCAGCTCAAGAAGGACACTCTAGGCAAGCACGACATTCGGGAGTCCGGCCTCGGCGGCGAACGCACCGATAACACGAAGAAGTACGAATTCGGCGATCAGTTCTCACTGGATATTCAAAAGACGATCATGAACTCGATGCAGCGCGAAGGGCCGGGCACGCCCGCACATCTCCAGCCGGACGACTTCGAGGTCTACCGGACTGAGCTTCTCACCCAGACCGCAACGGTGATCATGCTCGACCTAAGTTGGTCGATGGCGCTAAGCGGAAGCTTTCAGGCCGCCAAGAAGGTAGCGATGGCCCTCAACAACCTGATTTCGTCGCAGTTCCAGAAGGATTCGCTTTACGTCATCGGTTTCAGCGCTTACGCGCGGGAATTGAAAGCAGAGCAGCTTCCCTTTGTCCGGTGGGACGAGTCCGTCATGGGAACCAACATGCACCACGCCCTTATGATCGCTCAGAACCTGCTGGCGAAACACACGCTCGGCACCCGCCAGATAATCATGATCTCGGACGGCGAGCCGACAGCTCACCTTGAGAACGGTCGGAGCTACTTCGCATATCCGCCGAGCCCCATCACCATCCGGGAGACGCTAAAAGAGGTGAAGAGGTGCACCCGCAAGGGAATCACCATCAACACCTTCATGCTCGACCGGAACTACTACTTGAAGGAATTCGTGAACCAGGTTGCCCGGATCAACAAGGGCCGCGTCTTCTACACGACGCCGGAGAAACTGGGCGAGTACATCTTGGTCGACTACGTCACAACCAAACGGAAAAAGCTTGCCGGAACCGCCTAGATGAGACATGGCGGGCGCGTGGCTGCCTAGGGAAAATCACTCCCCAGAACGGCCTTCGGGTCTGCGACGAGTTCGTTCCAGTTTTGGGCCAGCGTCTCGAGAGGCCCATTGGTGTCTGGCGGTTCAGGAGAGCGAACCACGACCCCCTTGTTCGCCTCGTGTACGACGAGCCCCTCCGATTCAAGACGCCTGAACGCCTCCCGCACGGGAGTGGGCGAAACTCCCCAGTGCCGGGCAACTTTCTCCTGTCGAAGGCGCTCTCCCTCAAGGATTGAACGGGAAAGGATTGCGGCTCGAAGCACCTCGTGCACTTCATCTGCCTTCGTGCGACGTTGCTCTACGCTGAAGGCCATGTAGTAAGCATACCGGCCGACAGCCCATCACTCCCACCCTCGGGGACGCGAAAGCCCGGAATTGTAGTCGCGACGAACCCCACATGGTGTTGATGCTGTCGACGAATTTCTGTTTGACTCCACCTTTCGTGGGGATACCATCGAATTCCAGATGCCGTAGGAGGAACAATGAAGCAACGAACGTGGCTCATGATGGCCCTTTCAATCCCTGTCACCCTGGTACTCATATTCGCCGCCTGTGGGGGCGACGACGATGACGGCGCCAACGGCAGGGGCGGAAGTGACGAATCGTACGTCAGTGCTGTCTGCGGCGCAGCGGTTCATTTCCTCGCTACATTCGATGACATCGATAACGCAGATCCCGATGAACTGCTCGAACTCTTGATTGAGTCGACTGAACACTATCTGGAGACGCTAGAGGGCATCAATCCGCCATCCGACATTGAGGACTTCCATGGGGAGGTTGTGAAGGCTTTCGAGGACCTGCTGAAGGCCTTCGAAGAAGGGGATGATAGCGTCCTCTTGAGTGAAGGGGATCCGTTTCCTGAACCGCCCGCTGAAGTGGCTGCTCGGCTAAATGCTCTCGCGGAGCAGAATGAGGATTGTATCGAAGCGGACTTAAGTTTCGGCGAATAACCTATAGCTGTCCAACTGGAAAAAGCAAGCGGGGGCCGTGAATGGCCCCCGCTTGCTTTTTTCTTCGAAACCCGGCCGGCCTTCGGCTCTCGGGCCGCGCACCAATGATGATTTCTCCCCGCGACTGGCTCGGGCCATACTGTGGTGGCCGTTTTCGATCGTCTTTCCGGCGACGCCATATCTGGTTACCTGGAACAGCGCAGGGAGCGGGCGATTCTATCGATAACGCCAGGAGCCGGTCCCATGACCTATCTCACCGAAGAGCGCCTGATGATCCAGAACCTCGCGCGAGAATTCACCGCCAAGGAGGTTCTACCCCTAGCCAACGAGCTCGATCCCGTCAAGGGCGACATGCCAGAGTCGCTCCG
>DASCML010000162.1:0-7002 GCA_036010925.1 Dehalococcoidia bacterium
CTGCGCTTGAAACGACCATCGTTAACCGCCTCGGCCGCCCGCTCCTGACTCTGAACTGCGTAAGTGTCCACGTCGACCCGGGTAAATCCTTCGACGGTGGCAATGAGGTCAGCGGAAATGCCCTGCGGAACCAGCGGGAACTGTTCATAAAGGTGGGCGTTGTTGGCGGTAAAGCCGTCTACGCTCATCGGGGCTGTATTGGACATGCATTCGATGCCACCGCCGACCACCAGGTCTTGTTGCCCCGCTGCTACACCCATTGCGGCGAAGTTGACGGACTGTTGCCCAGAACCGCAGAAACGGTGGATAGTCACTCCCGGCACTGTGATAGGCCAGCCGGCGTCGAGAGACGCCATCCGTGCGATATCCATTGCGTGGTCGCCCACTCCCGTGCTGTTGCCCATGATCACGTCTTCGACATCGGCAGGGTCAAAGCCGACACGCTCCTGCAGCGCAAGGAGGACCTGCCCGAGTATGCGTTGAGGGTGAATATGGGTGAGGGCACCTCTTCCAGGCTTGCCGCCGCCACGTGGCGAACGCAGTCCATCGATGATCCAGGCTTCGCTCATTCTTCAATTTCTCCAGCTTCGTTCGAAGGTTCCGACCAGATGCAGAGAAGTAAGGCACAGCAGGACCCGAGCAGCAAGGGTTCCGGTGCCCAGGCCAACTTGACGCCACAAAGAGTTTTCGTGGCACGGTCGATCCCTCGATGTAGTGCATCTTCAAAGCTGGTAGTAAATGAGGTTGTGACTTCAGTGAACCTGACGATAGCTATTGTTCTCTCCTTCGTGCCAGACACTCCCCACCCAGCGATAGTCCTCCCAAGCGACCTGCGCCGCGACGGTCAAGTAGACCTGCTTGTGAGGCCGGATGGCCCGTTAAGACTCCGTCGATGCCAGACGAATTCGATCCTCATCGGAACGTCCCTCTCGGCTGGTCGCTCGCCGGTGACCAGAACCGCGGCCGCGAGTGTTAGTGGGCCTACAGCGCGTAGGCGCTGGTGTGCGTACCGTATGGGCGGGGGAAGCTGCCGCCATATGGCGGGCGGGCTTCAAATTGGCTGCCAAATGCCGGGCGTCTTCTTCGACCGGGGAGAGTACGCGTGACCAGCGCACACGCGAAATCGACTGCAAATGCTCTAGCCAGCGTGGCGAAGGAACTGTTCGCTGCCCGTGAGGGCAGAAGCGAAGGTCTCGTCAGCGTGGCGCTACTGCTTCCATTGCTGAAGTCGCTGGTCGGCACCTCGTTAGAACAGCTCCGCCAGGAGGCATCGGCCACCTGGGAACGACCATCCGACGACTTTCACCTGTTCGCGCTCGGTACCGCAATACGGCTGCAGGGTGCTCCTGACGAAGCACTTTCAGCGGTGATTCCGGCTATCCGCGCCCTCAGGAGAAGCGCCGTCTCCGTGGGCGTGGCGCAAGACGCCCGACCGCGCTTTTTCGGGGGTGCGCGGTTCGACCCGGACGCCCCGGCCTCCGACCCGGCTTGGGAACCGTTCGGCGGCTGGCAGTTCTTCCTTCCACAAATGCTCGTGGCGCTGCGCGATGATCGTGTGTCAGCAAGTGCAACAGCGTTCGTACGAGACGGCGACACCCCGCAGTCCCTGGCCTCAGCGCTGCGCTACACACTCGAACGCCAGACGGCGCTGCCAGCTTCCCCACAGGCCGTCGATGAGCCAGGGGAAACCACCTGGCGCCGTTCCGTAAGCCTTGCAGTCCAGGAGATTCACGGCGACGCCTATCAGAAAGTGGTTCTCGCGCGTCGAACCGACCTCGAGTTGCCGGGAACCCCAGGCAATTCGACCATTATTGGGCGTCTTGCCTCCAAGTACAGCGACTGCTTCGTGTTCAGCTTCCGGGCAGGAGAATCGACTTGGCTCGGAGCCAGCCCCGAACTCCTCGTGTCTCTGAGCGATGGCGTGGTGCGGGCGGTCAGCCTGGCGGGATCACGTCCCCGGGGCGATGACTCCCACACAGACAGGTCGCTCGGACAAGAGTTGCTGGCGAGCCAGAAGGAGCGCAGCGAGCATGCCTTCGTGGTCGATGCAATTCGCGACATACTGCGACCGCTCTGCGCAGACCTGACGGTCCCAGATGGCCCAGCACTGATGAAGCTGGCAAATATTCAGCACCTCTGTACTCCGATCACTGGATTTGCAGCCGACGGCGTGGACGTACTCGACTTTGTTGTCCGAATGCACCCGACGCCGGCGGTCGGCGGTTCACCGCGCGAGGCGGCGATGGAAGCCGTGAGGAGACTCGATGGCATTGACCGCGGCTGGTACGCGGCCCCGATAGGCTGGCTCGACCTCACGGGTGACGGCGAGTTCGCGGTCGGTCTTCGCGCGGGGCTGGTCTCAGGAACCACCGCTCGTCTCTATGCGGGAGCCGGAATCGTTGCCGGGTCCGATCCTGAGCAAGAGTTCGCCGAGGTCGAACTCAAGTTTCGACCCCTCCGGGCAGCGCTCGGAGGCGGATAGTGGATAACGCCGCTGCAAATACCCGTGCGGCGCGGGCGCTCATCCGGGGACTGGCTCGGACCGGTGTCCGGCACGCGTGCGTGACGCCCGGTTCACGATCGACCCCGTTGACCGTCGCTCTGTCCGAGCAGTCCACAATCCGGCCGTGGCTGCACCTGGATGAGCGCTCTTCAGCATTCTTCGCTCTCGGCCTCGCGCGCGCGACCGGCAGCCCCGTTGCGATCGTCTGCACTTCCGGGACAGCGGCCGCCAACCTGCATCCAGCAGTCGCCGAAGCCGACCTCAGTCGAATCCCTCTCGTGATGCTAACCGCCGACCGGCCCCCATCTCTGCGGGGAGTAGGCGCCGCCCAGACCATCGACCAGGTCAGGCTCTTCGGAAACGCCACAAGATGGTGGTGTGATCTGCCGCTTCCCTCCGACGGAGCCAGTGATCCAGTGCGGTTCGAGTCGCTGGCTGAGCGGGCGGTGAGGCTCGCTCTTGGCGCTCCCGCGGGCCCGGTGCATTTGAACACTCCGTTCGACGAACCGCTGATTGCGGCTCCAGGGGAGCATCCGGCGCCGGATCCAATCGACGTCATTGGCACTGCACCGGAGGCCAGCGAGAGCGAACCCGCAAGGGCGGATGTCGAGGCCGCAGTCAGGCTCCTCGCTCGCTCTCGGCGGCCGTTACTTGTAGCGGGCCCGGAGACCGGCGGCCTGCCGGCAGATGAAATTTGCCGCCTCGCAGAGCGGTTGGACGCGCCGATCCTTGCCGACCCGCTGAGCGGGCTGCGAACCGGGGCCCATGACCGCGAGAGAATCCTTGATTCGTACGACGCGATCCTGCGAGACGATCGTGCGTCGGCGTTTGCGCCAGACGCGATCGTCCGTCTTGGCGCCATCCCTACATCGAAAGCGCTCGGTCAGTTCATGAATACAGTCAGGGGAGTGCCCCATGTGTTGATCGACCGGCCGGAAGCCTGGCGGGATCCCTTCGCTGTGGCAACGACCCTGTTGCCGGGCTCGCCCGCGGCAACGGTGCGTGCCATGGCTGACACGATGCCGGAAAGGTCAGCCGAACCTGGCTGGACCAGCAACTGGCTCACCGCGAACGCGCAGGCCACTGCGGCCATGCAGGCAAAGTGCGTCGGCTTCACCGAAGCCTTCGAGGGACGTGTGTTCCCGGAGTTGCAATCGGCGCTTCCCGAAGGCACCACGCTAATGGTTGGAAACAGCATGCCTGTCCGGGACGCGGACTCGTTCCTGGTGTGCTCCCAGGGCCGGCTGGAGGTGATCGGCAATCGCGGCGCAAATGGGATAGACGGTGTTATTTCCTCGGCAGCGGGAACAGCGGCCGCCGGGAAGAGCCGCGTCGTGCTCGTAGTCGGGGACCTGTCGTTCTACCACGACATGAACGGCCTCTGGGCGGCTAAGAAGCACAGCCTTGATCTGACAGTCGTGCTGATCAACAACAAGGGCGGCGGAATCTTCCACTACCTCCCACAGGCAGCTCATTCGGAGGTTTTCGAAGACTGGTTCGGCACCCCTTCGGGACTGGATTTCGCGCAAGCTGCCGAGCTCTATGGTTCGAGGTATTTCCGAGCCGATGAGTGGGACACGTTCCGGGAGGGGCTGAACAACCGAGATGAACCGGGTCTGACGATCATCGAAGTCCCAGCCACCCGAGAGGCCAACGTCGAGATGCACAAGGAAGCTTGGGCGGCTGCAGCCGACGCAGCCTGGAACCATGAGGGCTCTGGACCGTGACACGCGTGGAGGCCTCTCCCGGCCTGCTTCTCAACGTTGAAGACTCAGGGAACGGGCCACCGCTTATCCTCCTACACGGCTTCATGGGCTCGTCCGACATCTGGGGGCCGATGGTTGAAAGACTTGGAGACAACCATCGCGTGATGGCTGTCGACATCGTCGGACACGGGAAGTCTGACGCCCCACATTCGCTCAAGCATTACCGGATGGAGCAGGTCGCCGTAGACATCGTGGGAGCGATTGGGAAACTGGGCGGACAGGGAGCGGCCTGGCTTGGATATTCGATGGGGGGACGAACCGCGCTGGCCATCGCTGCGCTTCACCCAGAAGCGGTTGAGCGACTTTGCCTGGTCGGAGCATCTCCAGGTCTACGCACGCAGAGGGAGCGCGCCTCCCGACGTAAGTCAGACACTGTTCTGGCAGACCGAATCATTGAGGACGGGCTTGAAACCTTCGTCGGCTATTGGGAATCGCTGTCCCTCTTCGCCTCTCAGCAACGTCTGCCCGTCGAGATCCGCGACCGGATTCGTCAGGGCCGGCTGGCCAACCGGTCCATCGGTCTCGCGAACAGCCTGCGGGGGATGGGCGCCGGCAAGCAACCGTCGTTCTGGGGCCGGCTTCCGGCGATGGATATACCCGTGCTCCTAGTGGCTGGCGAGGAGGACAGGAAGTACAGTGATCTAGCCCGGGAAATGGCCTCTTCGTTGCCCAACGGACGAGTCTCATTGGTTCCCGAAGCCGGGCACGCCGCTCATGTCGAAAACTTGGATTTCTGCGCGGCAGAGATCCGCCAATTCCTCACCAAAATGCACCCGGAGAAACGGCCATGACACCAAACTGGCAACCGGTACGAGAGTTCGAAGACATCCTGTATGCAAAGTCCGACGGAATGGCTCGGGTCAGCATCAATCGCCCGCAGGTTCATAACGCTTTTCGCCCGACTACAGTCGTAGAGCTTCTCGAGGCTTTCAATGACGCCAGGGACGACTCATCAATTGGAGTCATTCTATTAACCGGGGAGGGGGGCAGGGCATTTTGCTCGGGGGGCGACCAACGCGTGCGGGGGCACGGCGGCTACGTTGGCGAAGGCGAGACGCCCCGTTTCCATGTCACAGAGCTTCACAAGCTCATCCGCGCGATACCCAAGGTAGTCATCGCTCTGGTCCCCGGGTACGCGATCGGCGGTGGGCATGTGCTGCACGTCGTCTGCGACCTAACGATCGCGGCCGACAACGCCCGTTTCGGGCAGACGGGACCCAAGGTCGGGAGCTTTGACGGCGGGTTCGGAGCCATTCATCTCGCCCGCCTTGTGGGCCAGAAAAAGGCGCGGGAGATTTGGTACCTGTGCCGCCAGTACGACGCCAGCGAAGCACTTGAAATGGGACTCGTAAATGAGGTGGTACCGCTCGAGCACCTCGAGGCAGAAGGTGTGAAGTGGGCCGGCGAGATCCTTACGAAGAGTCCTCTGGCCATCCGACTGTTAAAGTCATCCTTCAACGCCGAAATGGATGGCATGGTGGGCCTGACCGACCTCGCTCATAACACGAACATGCTCTTCTACATGACCGACGAAGGCACGGAGGGAAAGGCCGCGTTCTTGGAGAAGCGGACTCCCGAGTACGGCAACACCGACAAGTTCCCCTGGCGGCCGTAGTGCGTGGTACGCATTAATAGAATCCGGTGGCGCCCGTTCAGAGTCCCATTCAACCGGGAATTCCATGCCTCACACGGGGTACTGACCGAGAGGGAAGGCTATCTGGTCGAGGTCCGGACGCAATCCGGCTTCACCGGATTGGGAGAGGCGTCCCCTCTTCCGGACTACGCAGGAGGCTCACTTGGCGAATGCGGATCTATCCTCAACGGCCTCTGCCATGCCCTTGTCGGCAAGGACGCGGAAATGGTCACGAAAGTGGGCCTGCCCAAGGGTATGAGTGTCTCCGACGGGGCGGCCCGACCGGCAGTCGGTTCCGTTCAGTGCGCCGCAACCGATGCTTTGGCGCAAGAAGGTAGAAACCCTTTCTGCTCATTGCTAATGAGCGGGTCCGGGGAGAGTTCCGCCGCTGGGGCGACTTCCGTTCCCGTCAACGGACTCATCGGGGATGAGAGCCCGCAGCAAGCAGCCGAGCAGGCGCGGGCTCTCATCACGGATGGCTTCGATACAGTCAAGGTCAAGGTGGGCCGTAACCGGGATCGTGACCTCGAACGCATCTCCGCCGTTCGTGACGCAATGGGGGAATCCGGAAAGATTCGCCTGGACGCTAACGGGGCCTTTGACGAGAGAGTTGCGTTGAAGCGACTCGGAGACTTCGAGCGCTTCGGAGTTGAGTTGATCGAGCAGCCCGTACCCCCCGGCCCTCAGGCTTTCGAGACGATGGGCAGACTGCGGAGTGCAAGCGGAACACCGATCGCTGCAGATGAGTCGATTCGCTCGATTGAGGATCTACACGCGCTGCGCCGCGCTGAGATTCAGAACAGAGGCACTCACAACCGCCCCGATGCTGTCGTGGTCAAGCCAATGCTGCTTGGTCTCGCGGATTCGGTAGCGATAATCCAGGATTGTGTTTCGACCAGGGCTCCGCTCAAGGTGATCGTGGCGACAGCATTCGATGCCGGCGTCGGCACTGCCATGGCTCTCCACCTGGCCGCGACCATCCCGGAACAGCACCGACTCGCCAACGGGCTGGGAACCCTTCGATTTCTCGAAAGCAGCCTCGTGCAGCCGATAGACGTCGGGATCAGCGGCGGTCGCGCTGAGGCAAGAGGACCAGGTCT
>DASCML010000163.1:0-3965 GCA_036010925.1 Dehalococcoidia bacterium
GGCCACGCCGAACTTCGACTCTTCGCCAGAGACGTTCACCTGAAGAAAGACCTCTAGCGATGATTCGTCGTCCGCCGCTCGTCCAAGGGCCTGCACCAATCGCGGTGAATCAACAGAGTGAACCGATTCGAAGTTAGCAGCAGCGAGTGCAGCCTTGTTTTTTTGGAGATGTCCCACGAAGTGAAAGCGAACCGGCCCACCAGAGCTGGACTGAAGGATCGGAATCTTAGGCAGGGCCTCCTGGATACGGTTTTCCCCAAAGTCGACGATGCCAGCCGCAGCGGCTTCGATGATCGCCTCGGCGGGCTGCGTCTTGGAGATCGCGATGAGAGTTACGGCGTCCGGAGGTCGGCCCACCCTCGCACAGGCCCGCTCGATCCCGTCACGGACTTCCCAAATGCGGGAAGCAATCGAGATGGTGCTCGATGTCATGTCGGCGGGCCTGGAGGGTGCCGCCACTCCCAAACGCCGTAACCCGCAACAAGCAGAAGAGGCACGACGATGGTCGACAGGCCAACGAGAGGGTGGATGGCGAACATCATGAAGATGAAAACGAGGTAGCCGACACCTAGGAGCAATATCGCCACCGGTTTTGCGAGCAGCGACAGGACGATCCCGGTTATGACCATCGCCTCGCGAAACGTGCCCTGCTGATCCGGGTCTTCGGGCGGCTCCCCCGGGTCGAAGTAGAATCCCACCCCCGAATTGTACGCCGTCGGGACAGCGGCCCGGGCCCAGGGAATGACCGACTCAGCCGACACCTAGAGCGGCTCTAACCGCATTTGTTGTAGAAGCAGTTTCTGCAGATCAGACATCCCTCCGCATAGTAAAGGACACCGCCGCAGTCGGGGCAGCCGATTCCACTCATCGTTGCATTTTCGTACTCATCAACCTTCGGAAAATCTGACGCAGTTGAGGGTGCCACCTCATCAGCCGGGATGAGGGTTGGCTGGGCTGCCGCTTGGATCCCACCGAACTTGAGCTCGAGCCAGCGAAACACGTAGTCAACGATACTAGTCGCAATTGGAATGCCCTTGTTGGAAGTCGGGCCGCTGGGCTCGAACCTCGTGTTTCTCAGCTTCGATGCGATCTCCGCGATCGGCACGCCGTACTGGAGTGAGTAACTCGTGAGCATAGCCACTGTGTCCATCAGGCCGCTGACGGTAGAGCCCTGTTTGCTGACATTAACGAACAGCTCTCCCGGCGTTCCATCTTCGAAGAGTCCCACGGTCATATAACCCTCCTGCTCGCCGACACGGAACTTGTGCGTTATCGCCTGCCGCTCGTCCGGCAGCCGCCGGCGAGTCGGCCCTGCTGAGCCCGTTACCAACTCCTGGGCTGCCGCGACGGCGACCTCAGCATCGCCCGAATCCGAGGAGTCGGCGTGTTTGAGAACCTGGAGATCTCTGGACCCGTCGCGATAGATCGTGATGCCCTTGCAATCCATCGAGTACGCCAGTTTATAAGCGGTCTCTACGTCCTCAACTGTGGCTTCATTTCTGAAGTTGATGGTCTTGGATACCGCGTTATCCGTATGCGCCTGGAACGCCGCCTGCATGCGGACGTGAGCCGTGGGGTCGATATCGTGGGCAGTCACGAACACGTGCTTCGCCCAATCCGGCACTTCGTCGCGCTCAGCGAGGTGTCCCCCGCCCGCCAGGAACTGGATCAGTTCGTCGCTGTAAAAGCCTTCGGCGCGCGCCGAAGTTTCGAATGCCTCGTTGACCTCGGTAAGCTCGGTTCGCTTGGTGGGGTCATCCTTGTCCAGGTAATGCGAGCGAATGAAAGCGAGCGCAAATATCGGCTCGATACCACCAGAGCAGTCGGCGATGATGCTGAGCGTGCCGGTGGGAGCAATTGTTGTTCTGGTTGAGTTTCTGAGCGAGTTAGGGCCTTCCTCCCCACCGGGACCGTAAATGGAGTCGGACCAGTCCGGGAAGGTGCCTCGCAGGGAGGCGAGTTGCTCGGAGGCGGAGTCCGCCTCTCGAGAGATGAAGGACATCACATCGTCCGCGAGCTCCAGTGCCTCTTGAGAGTCATATGGCACTCGCAGATCGATAAGCATGTCGGCCCAGCCCATGACGCCAAGGCCAATTCGCCGGATAGCGTGCGACGTTTCGGCGATTTCTGGGATGGGGTACCGGTTCATCTCGATAACGTTGTCGAGAAGGTGCACGCTGCTGCGAACTACGCGGCCCAGGCGCTCATAATCCACAATCCGGCCATCGCTGCCATCCGTTGTCATATGGCCGAGGTTTATGGACCCGAGATTGCAGGAGTCAAAGGGGTAGAGCGGCTGCTCCCCGCACGGATTCGTCGACTCAACCGGACCCCGCCTGGGCACCGGGTTGGCCCGCCCGGAGTTGATTCGGTCGATGAAGATGACTCCCGGATCCCCGTTCTTCCAGGCATTCGCAATAACGCTGTCCCAGATTTCTTGGGCGCTCTTGTGGCCGACCACCGCTCTTGTTCTCGGATCGAGGAGTTCGTAGTCACTACTATCTGCGAGGCTCTGCATGAAGGCATCGGTCACGGCGACGCTGATGTTGAAATTCGTGAGGGTGGTCATGTCAGCCTTCATCTCGATGAAGGCTTCGATGTCGGGATGGTCGATCCTGAGGATGCCCATATTGGCACCTCTTCGCGTACCACCCTGTTTGATTGCCTCGGTGGCCGCATCAAACACTTTCATGAACGAAACCGGGCCGCTGGCGATCCCCATCGTCGACTGCACGCGATCGTTCGCGGGCCGCAGCCGCGAGAACGCAAAGCCGGTTCCTCCGCCTGACTTATGAATTATCGCGGTGTGCTTGACTGCCTCAAAGATGCCCTCGATCGAATCCGGTACCGGCAGCACGAAGCAAGCGGATAGCTGCTGCAGGTCCCTGCCGGCGTTGACAAGTGTCGGAGAGTTCGGAAGGAAGTCCAGCGATGAGATGAGCTCGTAGAACGTCTCGCCAGCTATTTCGCGGTCGGTGTCTGTTCCTCCGAATCTCAGCTCCGCTTCGGCGAGGTTTCCGGCAACCCGGCGAAAACACTCCTGAGGAGTCTCGACCGGCTCGCCCTTGTCGTCCCGCGCCATAATGCGCCGCCCGAGGACCAAAGAAGCGTTGCTTGAGAGCGTGGCTGGCTCAAACGGTCGCTCGCCGCCTCCGCTCTGTCCTTGACCCCTGGTTATTACCATCGTTTCCTCCCTCTATTGCCGTTCGGTTCGGGGCTGCCCAGCGTAGCAGAACATCTGTGCTAAACAAGGACCCTTTATCAGGCCGCCGGCTGTGACGGCCCGTCCTCGTTTGCCTCCAGCTCCTCTTGGCCTTCGTCCCCTCGGAGAAGAGTCGGGCCGTCACAGCCGGCGGCTTCGAACACGAGCCCGCGGGGGTACTCCTGAGAGAAGTGATTGATGAGCCGACGTGCCGCAGCAGCCGGTCCGAACATTCTCACCAGCTCAACCATCTCCGCCGGTTGATAATCCTTGAGGGCGAAGACGTAGGCTCGTTCTGTGATGGCAAGTCCGCAGACATCGGCGAGCCCGCCGGGGGTCGTTTGGATTGCGCCGCCCACTTGGCGGGAATGAAGTTCCCAGATCTTCATCCTATCGCTTTCTCCCGTGCCGGCTGCTGCCCCGTCCGGCCCTTGGCCGGCTTCTGGAGCTCCTGGGTTTCTTCGCGAGCCGTCGAACCCCGGCCTTCGCCAATTAGAGGAAGCTGGAGAGTCTGCTCATCGACAGATGGAACTCGCCCCTCCTCGACTGCCGCTATCGCCTCCTTGAGCGATTCGATATCCGAGAACGCCCGATACACCGACGCGAACCTGATATAGGCGATGTGGTCGAGGCTGCGCAGTGCATCCATTGCGAGTTCTCCAATGAGAGACGAGGGAATCTCTGGGCGAGTCTCAGACGCAAGTCGGCTCTCGATCTCGGTCACGAGGTCTTCAATTTGAGCGACGCTGATCTGACGTTTTTC
>DASCML010000164.1:0-6612 GCA_036010925.1 Dehalococcoidia bacterium
CTTCGCCATCGCTGCAAGGTCCGCGGTGGCGAAGACTTTAGTGTCAGGGGTCTTCCTTGCCGTGCGGCTCGAACTTGAGCGACTTCTTCTCGGTGCCGGTTGAGCCTTCTTATCCTCCGGCTCGGCGTCCTTCGTCTGCTCAGTTGGCTTATCCAAGGCAGTGTCGGACTCGGCCTTGGGGCGACGTCCGCCTCGGCCTCCCCGACTTCGGCGGGCCGGTGTCGGGGGCTCGTCAGCGTTTTTCGGTTCCTCATTAGTACCCGGCAACTTATCCTCCAAGCTCGATTCAGCGGCTCGCCGGCCTTGACCCCCGCGGCTTCCGCGCGAGCTAGTCTTGCGCCGTGAGGCGGCCGCCGATTTCTCCTCGGGAGCGGCGGACCCGGAGCCATTCTGGCTCGCTACAGCGTCTGCTTCAGTCGAATCCGCCGACGAGCGCTGGCGGCCGAAGGGATTAGGAGTCATTGGGCAAGCCCGACGGCTATGCGCTGCAGGACGCTGATTCGTGCCGCCGTGAGGCGTGCAATTCGGCGCAGTTCGTTCGCAGCGGGAGAGTCTTTGGCTGCGCAGGCGAGAGGCTCGCCCGAGTCCCCCGCCTCATGTACCTGGGACTCTATCGGAATCTCCCCGAGGAAGTCGATTCCGAGCTCGTCGGCCGCTTCTCGGGCCCCGCCATGACCGAATATGTCGTAGCGCGTCCCGGTGTCCGGAGCTAGGAAGTAGCTCATGTTTTCGACCATGCCAAAAACGGGAACTCCAAGCTTTTCGAACATGGAGACGGCCTTCATTGCGTCCTCGGTCGACACCGCCTGTGGTGTGGACACGATGATGACACCGGTGATCGGCGCCTCCTGGGCCATACTCATCGATGCGTCACTGGTCCCGGGTGGAAGGTCAATGATCAGGTAATCCAGCTCTCCCCACGAGACGTCGTGCAGAAGCTGTCTCACCGCAGTCCCGATCATCGGTCCTCGCCAGACAACTGGCGCTCCTCGTGGAAGCAGGAAGCCGATCGAGACGACCTTCACCCCATGTCGCTCAATCGTCTGGAGTCCACCGGGATTGTTGGTCTGCACGCCCGCCGGGAGTCCGAACATCGTCGGGATGTTTGGCCCTGTGATGTCCGCATCGAGGAGTCCGACGGACGCGCCGTCGGCTGCCAGCGCGACGGCAAGGTTGGTGGCCACCGTGGACTTCCCGACTCCACCTTTATTGCTGGCAATGGCGACGATGTTCCGGATGCCTTGGACTGGTTGCTGACCTTCGCCCGGCGAAGATGCTCTCACGTCTGCACCCCAATTGATTTCGAGCTCAGACACCCCCACATCCGCAAGAGCCTGGCGGATGTCCTCTTCAATTTGATCCTTGAGCGGACAAGCAGGCGTTGTTAGCTCGATCGTGAGAGATACGGCTGAGTCATTAACTTCGAGATCTTTGACCATACCCAGCTGAACAATGCTGGCGCGAAGTTCCGGGTCGTTGACGGTTTCAAGTGCAGCCATGATCTCTTCATGGCTGGCTGCCGCCGATGTGCTCATTCTGAGTGGTTACCTTTCAGCGCGATCGGCGCAGAAGTCCGTGCCGCGGTAAAGAATCGAGGTCTGAAGGTGACGGCGAGAGAGGCCGTACCTGGCGGACTGATCGTAGAGCCTTACCTCTAGTCCAGACAAATCGTATAGGGTGCTTGACAAATGCTGCTTGCGCTAAGGATGCGAACGTATATTCTTTTCATAGCCTGAGGGACGGGAACGGAAGGCTAAAGATGGTACTTAAAGCAGCCTCAATTGACACTACCGCTGTGCGCGACGATTGCAGTCATCACTGGGTGATCGCGACGCCTAATGGCGCGGTGAGTGATGGCCGGTGCAAGATTTGCGGCCAGGAACGAGTGTTCCGTAACTCTCAAGAAGACCTCCTGTGGGATTCCGATAGTTTTTCGCTTAACGGATCGCGCTACCGCCGTCGCCGTATTGGCGCCAACTAACTGCAGCGTTTCCTCTTATTTCTTTTCGTCAGGCCATCGGCTTCGGTGCTGGGTTCGTGGGCATTAGACTGAGGTTGTGATCCCGGACCTTTCCACCGATCTCGCCCCCGGCCATAAGACGGGCTTACTTCTCGATAATCCCGTCATGGTTGCGAGCGGAACGCTTTCTTGGGGTACGGAGTTCGCTCGCCAGCTCGGCCAGAAGCAGCTCGACCGTCTCGGCGCCGTGGTCAGTAAGGCCGTTACTCTGACGCCACGGGCCGGAAACCAGCAGCCTCGCGTGGCCGAAACTCCTGGAGGGATGCTGAACTCGATCGGCCTTCAGAATCTCGGTGTTGACGCCGTCCGCGAGGACCGGGCGCCAATCTGGGCCCGATGGAAGGTCCCCGTGCTCGTCAACATTGCCGGGGACCGGGCCGACGACTACATCGCCGTCTCAGAGTCGCTCGACGGGGTCCCAGGGATCTCCGGATTCGAGCTGAACATAAGCTGTCCCAACGTCGACGATGGTCTTGAATTCGGGCAGGACCCGACCGCTGCAGCCTCCCTTACAGCGGCCGTGGTACGCCGCACGGACCTGCCCGTGGTCGTGAAGATTACTCCAAACGTGACCGACCCATCTGAGGTTGCGGTCGCGTGCGTCGACGCCGGTGCCAGCGCGATTTGTGCGATAAACACGGTCCTCGGAATGGCTATCGACACCGCCAAGCGAAAGCCAGTTCTGGCTAGGGCTCGAGGAGGCCTCAGTGGCCCCGCCATCAAGCCAATAGCCCTGAGAATCGTTTATGACGTCGCCTCAAGGGTCGACGTTCCTGTCATCGGCTGTGGTGGCGTGAGCAGTGGCGTCGATGCGGTCGAGTTTCTGATGGCTGGTGCCAGCGCCGTCCAGGTTGGGACGGCGACTTTTGCTAACCCCCGTGCACCGCTTGATGTGCTGGATGGTCTTACCGAGTGGCTCGCTAGGGAATCGGTGAAGAAAGTGAAAGACCTGGTTGGCGTGGCGCTGTAACGGAACAAGAAGAGTCCTCGACTCCCATCACCACTGTGCATTTGTCAGGAGCGGCCGATCTTCTGAGTAGGTATGGTCCGTCTTTTCGTGTCCTTAGCATTGGTTTTGAGTCTCGTAACGCTGACGATCGACTCGACCGCGGTGGTAGCAGCACCCGATGCGCAGAACGTAGCTTCAGACAGTTCTACTTTTCGATGTAGATGCCGGGGACGTTGAGGTCACCGTCGAAGTAATCATCTAGGCTATCCGCGTCGACCGTGACCATCTGTACCTTTACGCCGTGGGTGGTGCCGACGGAAGGGTAGCGATGTGAAAAACCAGCGCACTCCTGAAGTCGATTCGACGCCGACATGTATAGGCTGCAGAACCTGAAAGAGAATTTGCGACGGCCACGGCGAGCGAGATCGAAGTCAATTGCTCCGGTGGTGTGTCAGGAAACGCGAGCAGCAGCACCGGGAGCAGGATGAAGCCGCCGTCGGCACCCACCAGCGTGCCGAAGAGACCGACAATCAGTCCCAGCGGGATTAGTAGTAGCTCGACTGGGTCCACTCCCCCTTACCAGTCTGGTTAGACCGGAATCTCGGGGTAATCCAACGGATCTTTCCGTTGCCCTCTCGGCCTCCGGAGGCGCCCCGTAAAGGCCGATAACCTGTCCTTGAAGTGTGCGAAACGGCGCTCCAATGTTCCCCTAACCCAGGCCCGAGTCGTTCCTGTTTCTCGATAGCGGTTGAAGCGCTCATCCAGGCGCCGCTTTTCCTTCGTGGTGAGCAGAGAGCTGATTTCACGAATGAGTGCCCGCTGAAGGAATTGCGCAGCGTCCCTCGGATTGGTGTGGGCGCCCTCGCCGGGTTCGGAGACAGTTCCATCCGCGATGCCGAGGCGGAGACAGTCATGAGAGGTAATCCGAAGTCTCTCGGCGATTTCATCGGCTTCGCTCGAGAGAATCTTCGCTGCCTGTTCGGGACTTACGACCTCGAAGACGGCGTTGTCGAGCATCAGAATCCTGTCCGCTACTCCGAGCGCGAGCGCCCCTTCGGATGTGGCTTCCCCGGTTATGGCGGCGACGGTTGGCACCGACAGCTCGAGCATAGTTGCCATGCAGTTCGCTACAGCGCGCCCCAGTCCCGCCTGCTCGCTGTGAAGAGCGGGGTCCGCGATCATCGTGTCAATCAACGTCACGACGGGGAGTTTGAACTTATCGGCAAGGAGCATTGCCCTTTGAGCCTTGCGGAATCCAGCCGGCCCGATGAGAGCACCGCTTTCTCCGCCCGTGCGCGCCTGCACAATCAGCATGACGGGCTCGACGCCGAGCATCGCGGGCCCCGCTGCGATTCCCCGCCCTTCCTCGCCTGTGCCATCGCCGTGGAGCTCGAAGAACGCGCCAACCATGAGCTGTGCCAACTCCAGCGCCGCCGGCCGGTTCCGGTGCCTCGATATCTGTACTTGGGACCAGGCGTCATGCGGACTGTGCCCATGTTCATCAGGCCGCAGAGGCGGTAACGCTCCCGGGTGTACGTCGCTGGCCACAAGGTCCAGCAGGAGCGAAAGCGAATTTCGGATATGGGTCCGTGGAAGTATCGCGTCCACGAGGCCGTGGGCCAGGTGATCCTCGGCCGTATGGGCACCCTGGGGCAGTTCCTTCCCTTCCGTCTCCTCGAGAAGCCGGAGCGCACCGTATCCCATCAGGGAATTCGGCTCCGCAATGATGAAGTCGGCCAGGCTCACAAACCCGGTGTAGGCCGAGCCGGTAGTCGGGTCTGTTGCGACCGCGATGTGTGGCAGTCCCGCCTGCGAGTGCTTCCCGAGTGCCACCGCGATGCGGGGGGCTTGCATCAGTGCTAGGAGACCTTCTTGCATCCGCGTGCCAGATGTCGATGCAACCGTGATGACCGGGATGCCCTTTGCTGTTGCTTTCTCGAACGCCCTGGCGAGGCGCTCGCCGGCCGCAACGCCGATTGAACCCCCGAGGAAGCTGAAGTCCACGACAGCGATTTCCACGGGACGACCCCGCAGTTCCCCGGTCCCAGTCAGGACCGCCTCAGCGAGGCCAGTTCGCCGCTGAGCGTTGATCACGCGCGACCGATATCCGCCCTTGCCATCGAACGAGAGCGGATCAAGCGCCGTGACGCCACTGTCCGCCTCGCGGAAGCTTCCCTGGTCGAGTAGCATCGAGACTCTGTCGCGGGCGGTCACATGGAAGTGGAACCCGCAAGCGTGGCATACCCGAAAGCGGTCGTACTCCGCCGAGCCGTCCAGGTCTGCGCTGCAGGAAAGGCAACGCTCATGCTGGGGCTCTTCGGAAACTTCCGGTTCTCGCTCGGTTCTCCGAACGAGGTCAAGCAGCCTATTTCTCATTAACCCAGTCTATCAACTAGGATCCATCCGCTGACTGGTCAGAACCCGTCGGGACTCTCCTTCTTCCAGCGGACCAACGATGCCCTCCGATTCCAGGGTCTCTATCACGCGATTGGCTTTAACTGCACCGATCCGAAGTCGCCGCTGCAGCATCGACGGCGAAATTCGTTCATGCATCGATGCCAGCTCACGCGCCTCGTCCAGGGCCGGGTCGTCGTCGTCGAGGTCCGTGTCTTCATCACCGTTGCGAGCGAGCAGCGCCTCCTCGAGAAGGGCGTCTGCGTTTTCAGGCGTCAAGGCGCTGAAACGGTCATCGGTCCAGAACTCCACCAGTCGCTCTATTTCCGCATCGGAGACGTAAACCCCTTGGATTCGAACCGGCTTGGCTGCATCGGTCGGCATGTACAGCATGTCACCTCTGCCGAGCAGCTTCTCGGCGCCGCCCATGTCTAGGATGGTGCGTGAGTCGGTTTGCGATGTGACCGCAAACGCAATTCGGGTTGGGAAATTCGCTTTGATGAGCCCCGTTATCACATCGACCGACGGTCGCTGGGTAGCCACGACCAGATGGATCCCAGTGGCCCTCGCTAGCTGAGCCAGCCGGCAAACCAACCTCTCTACCTCAAACGGAGCGGCCATCATCAGATCGGCCAGCTCGTCGATAATCACTACCCAGTAAGGCAGCTTCCTCATGACGCGCGGATGCCGGTTGTAGGCCTCGATATTCCGGACCGCTACGGCGGAGAACTTCTTGTATCTGGCCTCCATCTCGGAGACCACGGCCTGCAGGACGCCGACAACCTTGTCTATGTCGATGATGACTTCGCTGAAGGCTAGGTGAGGGATTCGTCCGTAAGGAGTGAGTTCGACCCTTTTCGGGTCGATCATCACGAATCGCACGTCGTCCGGGGTGGCGTTCATCATGATCCCGGCTATAACCGCGTTCATGCAGACGCTCTTGCCGCTTCCCGTGGCCCCGGCGATCAGCAGATGGGGCATCTTCGCCAGGTCGGCGACGATGGCGGTTCCCGATACTCCCTTGCCCAGGGCGACCGCGAGCTTCGTCTCGCGTACCAAATCGTAGAAATCGTGCGTCTCCATGACGGCTCTCAGGGACACGACCGAGGCCGAATCGTTGGGTACCTCGATTCCGACGATTGCCCTGCCCGGCACAGGCGCTTCGATCCGCAACGAGGGTGCGGCAAGGGCTAGGGCGAGATCGTTCTGCAGCGTGGTTATCTTGTTCACTCTCACCCTGGTGCGGCTG
>DASCML010000165.1:0-11989 GCA_036010925.1 Dehalococcoidia bacterium
GCTTCCCTTGCGATTACTTCCATCAATGCCGAGGATGCGTGCAGCCACTTTCGAAGCCTAGACGGCCCAATTAGTTCCTGCCAGCGTGGCAAAGGTTGCGGAGGCGGGAGTTTGGGATAATCTCGCGACATGGCGGAGAGCAAGATCGTAGTCGTTGGAAGCTGCATGCTCGACATCTTTATCCGGGCTCCCAGGATCCCTGTGGTTGGGGAGACGGTGATCGGTTCCTCTGTCCAGACGTTTGTCGGAGGCAAAGGCAATAACCAGGCCGTGACGGCTGCCCGGTTGGGGGCCGCCGTTGAGTTGATCGGCAAGGTTGGAGCGGATGAGTTCGGCGAACGGATAATTTCCTTCTCGGAGTCAGCCGGTGTGGGCTGTTCCGGCGTGGTTCGCGACCCGGAGGTCGCAACAGGGGTTGCCGTACCCGTGGTCTTTGACGACGGCGGCAACAGCATAGTTGCCGTTCCCCAGGCCAACATGGCTCTCACCCCTGATGAGGTTACGGCGCGGGCCCCGGTCATCGCATCGGCCGACCTGCTGCTGGTTCAATTCGAGGTGCCGATGGAAGCAACCACCAGGGCGGTATCGATTGCCAAAACTGCAGGAGTACCCATCGTCCTGAACATAGCTCCGTACTCAACTCCTCCGGACGATCTTTTGCCGCTCGTGTCCGTTCTCATTGCGAACGAAACGGAGGCGGAAGCTCTTTGCGGGCGAGAGGGAAGGGTTTCGGGCCAGGCCCACCTGATCCGTCAGCTCGGTCCGTTGGCCACGGTCATAACCCTCGGCGAGTCCGGTCTCGTGGCGGAGGATGAAAGCGGTCCTTTCTCTCAGGACGCTTTCTCGGTGGGTGCAGTCGATTCTGTGGGCGCCGGCGACGCGTTCTGCGGAGCCCTTGGCGTGGCTCTTGCTGAGGGGTTAGGCCTCCAAGAAGGTGCCACGTTCGCCCAGGCCGCGGCAGCGATCAGCGTCACCCGTCCCGGCGCGGCAGCGTCGTTCCCGGATCGCGGTGAAGTCGATCGCTTTCTTTCCGATCTTGCAGCCCCGGGTTGAAGTGCACGCCGAGCCATCTGATAATCAGCTATACCTGGTGATCTCTTGAACGCTAAGCAACGCTACTGTCCAGTTTGCAGTCGAGCATTTACAGACGGCGAAGCCGTCCTGAAGTGCTCGGGCTGCGACGTGAAGCATCACCCTGCCTGTTGGGTACGCAATCGGGGGTGCACGACAGAGGACGAGCACCAGTCGGTGCCGGTTCCCGTCGCCTTTGTCCCGTCCCCTCTGAGTGCCCCGCCGCCACTGCACCCTGCCGAAGGAACGAGGCTCCGCCAACCCGACTCTGGGACGCTGGAGGAACTCGACGAAGAAGATGATGAAGAGGACTACGACGAGGGGGTGAGCCGCCCGCCTGACGAGCATGCCATCGGGGAGGAAGTCGAAGAAGAGGAGCAGTCGGCGCTCCCCACTCCTCCCCACCACCGGGTCCCGGAGGCCGAGCCTCCTCGGACTGTGCGGCATGGGCGCTACGAGCCGATCGACACCATCCCTGTGCAGCGGACGATGCCCCGGGTCTATCGTCGGCATCGGGTACTTGGACTTTGGTATGTGCCGGTTGCCATCCTCGTCGGCGCGGCTGTTGCGTTCGTCATCGCCCAGCTGGCCGATGGACTGCTGGGCGATGACGAAGATGCGGGACTCGCCCCCCTGCCGACCGCGACGCCAACCCAGGTGACGCCAGAACCGACGTCGCCGGCTGCAACACCTCCGCCGGATTCGATTGCCACCACACCCATTGCTACCGCCACACCCGGCGAAGCGCCCAGCCCAACGCCCGTGGACCCCACACCTTCCGGGCCGGGGGTCTTCAACATTGGGGACCGCGTGGTCGTCACCGGTACAGGCGACTGCCTTCGTGTACGCAGCGGCCCGACGACTCAGGCAGCACAGCTCTCCTGCATCGGAGACGGCACTGAGGCGGGCGTGCTCGCCGGGCCCGCCGAAGCGGACGGCTTCATCTGGTGGAAGATCCTTGCCGAAGGTGTCGTAGAGGGCTGGGCGGTCGAGAGATTCTTGCAGCTAAAGTAGTGACGCCGGCCTGATCTATTCGCTGGCCAACCCGCCAACAGCATCATCGGCGAACTTCTCGCGCAGATACGCCATTTCGATCGCGGCCCTCGCCGCCTCGTCGCCCTTGTGCCCCTCCGAACCGCCTACCCTCGCGAGGGCCTGCTCCTTCGTTTCGACGGTAAGCACTCCAAAGGAGATGGGAACGTTCGTTTCCAGCGAAATCTGCTGAATCCCACCGGCAGCTCCGCCGGCCACGTACTCGAAGTGAGCCGTCTCACCCCGTATCACAGCGCCAAGGGCAATCACCGCGTCGAACTTTCCGCTTCGCGCTGCCCAGGCGGCCCCTAGGGGGACCTCGAAAGAGCCGGGAACCTGAGCAACTTTGATGTCGGAATCGGCGACGCCGCACTCGCCAAGCGCGGAGAGCGCCCCCTCGAGCAATCGGTCTGTGATGAAATTATTCCAGCGCGCGACCACGATGCAGATTTGGAGTCCCGAGCCGTCGAGCTCGCCTTTGAGCTCGTGCCCTTTGTTCATTCCGGTGTAACCACGGTCCCGAGACCGTCAAGCAGGTGGCCCATTCGCTGCCGCTTCGTTGCCAGGTACCGAACGTTGTGCGGATTGGGCTCGGTTTCGATTGGGATCCGCTCCACGACTTCGAGTCCGTAGGCCTCGAGGCCAGTCCTCTTTCGCGGGTTGTTTGTCAGAAGCTTCATCTTGCGCACGCCGAGATCGACCAGGATCTGCATGCCGATACCGTAATCTCTGCGGTCCGCGGGAAACCCGAGCGCCAGGTTGGCTTCGACCGTGTCGAGGCCCTGCTCTTGGAGTTCGTAGGCTCTGAGTTTGTTGTGCAGGCCGATGCCTCGCCCTTCTTGGCGCATGTAAAGGAAGACGCCGCCCTCTTCGCCGATCATCCGCAGCGCCTTCTCCTTCTGGGCGCCACAGTCACAGCGCATAGATCCGAATACGTCGCCGGTCACGCACTGGTCGTGCACGCGAACAAGGGTCGGGCGGTCGGGCTCGACGGACCCCCGCACGAGAGCAACATGCTCGTCTGGGGCATGTTCGGCCCGATACCCGTAGATCGTCATCTCGCCATACGGCGAGGGCAGCTTCGTCTCAGCGACCTTATGAACCAGCCTCTCCGTGTGGAAGCGGTATTTGATCATGTCGTTGACCGTCACGATCTTGAGGCCGTGTCTGCGGGCGAAGCGCTTCAGGTCGGTCATCCGTGCCATCTCACCGTCGGCTTTCATGATTTCGCAGAGGACAGCCGCAGGGTAGAGCCCGGCCAGTCGCGCAAGGTCGACGCTGGCCTCGGTCTGGCCGGCCCGGACGAGAACCCCACCTGCTCGCGCCCGCAGAGGAAACATGTGGCCGGGTCGGACCAGGTCGTCAGGCTTCGTTGCGGGGTCTGTGAGGACCTGAACGGTGCGCGCCCTGTCAGCGGCACTGATCCCGGTTGTGACGCCACTTCGAGCCTCGACCGACACGGTGAAAGGCGTCCCGAAGTGAGACGTGTTGGCCGGCGACTCCACCATCATGGGGAGTCCGAGTTCCTCGATTCGCTCCTCGGTGAGGGGGCAGCAAACCAACCCTCGGCCGTACTTGGCCATGAAGTTGACCGCTTCTGGCGTAACGAACTGGGCAGCGAGAACGAGATCTCCCTCGTTTTCGCGGTTTTCGTCGTCGGTGATGATTATGAACTTTCCCCGGCGGAACTCTTCGATCGCTTCGGATACGTCCACGATCACGGATTCGGAATCGCTCATGATGACACTTCCCTGCTGGCCAGGATTTGGTCGACATACCGCGCCAGGATGTCGGTCTCCAAGTTGATTTGATCGCCGGGCTTTCGGTCCGCCAGATTGGTGTGATTCTGGGTGAACTGAACCAGCGACACGGCAAAGCCCAACGGATCCTTCTCGATAATCGTAAGGCTGACTCCGTCTATGCATATGGGTCCTTTGACGACCATGTAGTGAAGCAGCTCGGGGGGCGCGTCAAACCAGGCGATGATTGAGTCTCCCTCCGGGTGAGCGCTTCTCAGGGAACCGGTCGCCTCGACCACACCCCGCACGATGTGCCCGCTCAGGCGATCGGAGGCCCGCACGCTTCGCTCCAAGTTGACTCTGTCTCCCGGGACGAGGGCCCCGAGGTTGGAACGCCGGTAGGTCTCCGGCATGAGGTTGAAAAAGAACGTATCACCGTCAATGGAGGCTACCGTCAGGTCGACGCCGTTGATGGCGATCGAGTCGCCAAGCTGCGCATCTTCGAGGATCTGCACCGCCCGAATGAGGAGGGTGCCCTCAGTCGCCTCGACGACCGTGCCCACCTCCTCGATGATTCCCGTAAACATCCGATCCGCTCCTTCGACCTGCTCTCTGCTGATGCGCCCGCAGACAACGGACGCACGCTTTGCGCAGTCGCTGATGAAATCGGGTAACAGTGGAGAACGGTACGCACCCGCCGGTCGAAAACGCGGCGACGCTGGACAGTTCTCTCCCATCCGGACTGTGACCGTCGGCCCCGGAATCTAACCGGGTCGGTCCGCCTGAGCGGATTCGCGGGCTGTTACCGCCGGTGGGGAATTTCACTCCGCCCCGAGAACATCGGACTGATCGTTTCGTGCCGACCCAACTGCTGTCAAGGTCCGAATTCGTCACTTTCCGCGGGTCCTAGCAGCTTCACCAGCACGTCATAAGCTGCGTAGGCGTCAGCCAGCGCACTGTGCTCTCCAAGTCGTCCCAGCCCAAGCCGGTCGGCGACATGGCCGAGATTGAAGCGATCTACGGGGCTGTCCGGCCCCTCCAGCCGGGCTTTCGCCAGCTGCTGGATATCAAGGATCACAGGCGCAAAGGGCCAATCGATTTCCAAGAGCTGGAGCAGTTCCCTCATGAAGCGCACGTCCTGGCCGATCCCCCAGCCGGCAGGAAGGGCCGCCTCGCCGAGCTCAAAGAATTTGCGAGCCACCGGTTCGAGGTCCGGCGCGCCGCGCCACTCCTTCGCGGTGTAACCGACAATTCTCAGCGCCCCTCGGTTCGCGGTTCCTATCCTGAGAGGCCTAACACGACTTCCGTACGAGTTGGCCTCAGGCAGGCCTGGGCGCAGCTCGGCGAGAACAGCACCGAGATCGAGGAGTTCGTGGACGCGAGGGTTCGGCCCGCTCATTTCGAAGTCAAACACGAAGATGTTGCGGATGTCCGCAAGCGTGTCGCCCGACTGCGGCGGTTCACTGACCTGACCGTTCTGGTCGACTGTCAACAGGCCTTCGCCGAAGGCTTGATGCCAGGGGTCTGGCCTTGACGTCACAGGCCTAATCCTTTCGGCTCTCATGACTTGACCCTCGGAAGCTTGAACGCGACGGGAGACTCGGTGTTCATTGACGGTTCCGCAACGTATGCGCCTTACAATTGCACAATGAACACTTCCGCTGAGTCACTCAAGTTCTTCGCCGAGCGCTACTCGCTCGATGCCCCAGTCATGTCAAGCGTTCTCTCGGCGGCGATGGCTAGGGGAGGCGATTTCGCCGAACTGTATTTCGAGCATCGCATTAACAGCTCCCTCTCCTGGGAGGACCAGCAAGTCAAGTCTGTCGCCCAACACTCGCTGGGCGGGGTTGGCATTAGGGTCGTTAAAGGGGACGCAATCGGATACGCGTACAGCGAGTCGCTCGATGTTGCGGCCATGCGGGCTGCAGCCGATACGGCCTCGCGAATAGGGGAGGCGAGCGACTCGCTTCCGGTTGTGGATGCCACTCCTGAGGGGGCCAACGCTGAGGCCTATGACGCTTACGACCCCATGGTGGCGAGGCCCCCGGCGGAGAAGTTGCAGTTGCTGGAGCGCGCTGATCGCGCCGCGCGCGCCTTCGACACATCGGTCGATAGAGTTGATGCGAGTGTCGCCGACGAACTCAAGCACGTCCTGATCGCAAAGAGCGATGGGAGGGTTATTGGAGATGTCCAGCCCCTCATGAGGTTCAACGTCCAGGTCCTCTCGGTGAAAGACGGGGAGAGGCAGGTGGTGAGGACCGGCGGCGGTGGCCGCCTCGGTATGGACTACTTCGATGATGTGTCGCCGGAGCATCATGCGAAAGAGGCAGCCCGCCAGGCGGTGCTCCAGCACGATGCTGCTGAAGCACCCGCGGGTACGCTCCCCGTCGTCCTGGGTGCCGGGGATAGCGGAATCCTGCTTCACGAGGCGATCGGACATGGCCTCGAAGCTGACTTTAATCGGAAAGGCACTAGCAATTACACCGGGCGCTTGGGGCAGTCCGTCGCGAGTCCCCTGGTCACTGTCGTTGACGACGGCACCGTCGCCGGCTCAAGGGGGTCGCTCCACATCGATGACGAGGGCAACGAGGGTCGACGTAACGTCCTGATTGAAGATGGGGTGCTCAAACGGTATTTGCAGGATGAGTTGAGCGCCCGTCATTTCAGCGTCGCATCGTCTGGTTCCGGTCGCCGCGAGTCGTTCAAAGAGTATGTGATGCCGCGGATGACCAACACCTTCATGCTCCCCGGTGAGGAGCACCCAGACGACATCATCCGAAGCGTTGACAGGGGCATCTACTGTCTCTCGTTCAATGGAGGCCAGGTCAACATATCGAACGGCGACTTTGTCTTTTCAGTGACGGAGGCCTATCTCATCGAGAGCGGTCGGATAACCCGGCCGATTCGAAACGTGAATCTCATCGGCAACGGCCCCGATGTTCTTTCGAAGGTCACGCGGGTCGGAGCTGACTACGAACTTTCAGATGGTCGATGGACATGCGGAAAAGACGGACAGTCGGTCCCAGTTGGGGTCGGTATTCCGACAGTCCTCATTTCGGGGATGACCGTTGGGGGGACACAGGTTGGCTGAGGGAGATGTGGTCCTGGAAGCCGCCTGCAGAGCAGTAGAACACGCCATCGCCGTGGGAGCCGACCAGTGCGACGTCTTTGTCCAGTCTTACAGCGAGTCGAGCGTGACGGTTCGGCGTTTCGATGTCGAGAAGCTCATCGAGGCTGGAGGCCACTCGCTCGGCCTGCGGGTGATCCATGGAGGCCGCACGGCTATCTGCTCTACCTCGGAGTTCGAGGACGACTCCCTCGAGAAGATCGCGAGACAGGCTTTTGAGCTCGTCCAAGTGGCCGCCGTGGACCCTTACGCAGGGCTTCCCGATTCGGCCGATGTCACGACGCCCAGCGTGGACGGGCTGCAACTGTATGACGAGTCTCTCCGCTCGATGTCAGTCGAATCCAAGATCACAATTGCTCAATCTTGTGAGGAAGCCGCCTTCGCCGAGGACGACCGCGTTTCCAATAGTAATGGGGCGACGCTTGCGACGCGTGCGGGGGAGGTCGCTGTAGCCAATTCCAACGGCTTCGCAGCTTCCTATCCCGGGACGTCGATCTCACTGACTGTGGAGGTGATGGCCGATGACGATGAGGGTAAGAAGCGAAACGCCTACTGGTTCTCGTCGGAGCGATTCTTACACCGCCTCGACGGCCCCGAGCATGTTGGGCGCACTGCAGCCCGTCGGGCAGTGGCTCAGCTTGGGGCGCGAAAGGTTGAAACCGGGTCCTTTCCGGTTGTTTTCGAACCCGCAACGTCGGTCGATCTTCTGAGGCTTCTTTCGGGTTGTGTATCCGGGGAGTCTCTCTATCGTGGAGCGTCCTTCTTGGTCCAGTCAGCAGATCAGAAGGTTGGCTCGCCCCTCGTTGACATTGCGGATGATCCGAGGCTACCAGGCCGCGGTGGCTCGCGGCCCTTCGACGGAGAGGGCGTGACGACGTCCGCCCGGAAACTCTTCGACAAAGGAGTTTTCAAGGGCTTCCTGTTCGACTCATACACCGCTCGGCGGGCTGGGGCGCGGACTACGGGGAGTGCGCATCGCGGTCCCCAGACGTTGCCGTCCCCCGGAGCTTCCAACGTGGTCTGGTCTCCAGGGGATTCGCCCCCAGGCGAGGTCGTGGCCGGCATTGGGGAGGGGCTCTTCGTGACTAGTCTGATGGGCTTCGGATTCAATCCCACGACCGGCGATTTCTCGCGGGGAGCAGGCGGTTTCTGGATCAAGGATGGGGAGCTTGCCTTCCCGGTTGCGGAAATCAATATTTCTGGCCGCATGGACGAAATGTTGATGGCAGTGGATGCTGTTGGGGATGACCTCACATGGTTCGGCACCAGCGCTGCGCCAACGATCCGAGTGGCTGAAATGACCGTATCGGGGTTGTGAGATGAGTGAACAGCGCGGGACCATTGTCCCGACTCAAAGTGACTTGCAGCGCTACAGGGAGAATCTCCGGGACGAGATCGACGGCGAGGCTCTCTACATCTACTTGGCCAAGGCTGAGCCCGACGAGAACCTCGAGGAAGTGTTTAGGCGCCTGGCCGAGAGCGAGCGCCGGCATCAGGCTCTCTGGGCCGGGAGGCTCGAGAGCGCTGGCGAAAAGCTGCCGCCAATGCGGCCCTCGTTCCGTGTTCGCTGCTTAGGTCTCCTCGCTCGGATTTTTGGGACGGGCGCCATCGTTCCCACCGTGACGCGAATGGAAGATGCCGCCCAGGCCACGTACGACAGCCAGCCGGAAGCCACGGAACAGGGCCTCCCGGCGGATGAGCGTTCGCACGCCCGTCTCTTCCGCGAGATAGGTCGAACCGGCGCCGGCGGTGGCGGGATTCCCATCGCAAGACTCGAAGGCCGTCACCGCGGCGTGAGCGGAAACGGCCTGAGGGCAGCTGTCCTTGGCGCCAACGATGGATTGGTATCCAATCTCGGACTCGTCATGGGTATCGCCGGTGCTGACCCCGGTCGCACCGTTGTAATGCTCGGTGGTATTGCAGGGCTGTTGGCCGGCGCGCTCAGCATGGCCCTCGGAGAGTGGATTAGCGTCCGGAGCGCCGCCGAGTCTTTCACAAAGCAGCTACGGACCGAAGCTGAAGAACTCGAGGAGTTCCCCGAGGAGGAGGAGGAGGAGCTAACCCTTATTTACAGGGCAAAAGGGCTCTCGCCAGAGGATGCGAGGGCCACGGCGAAGCGAATTCTTTCGCAGCCCGAAACCGCGCTCGAGACACTGGCGCGCGAAGAGCTCGGGATGTCTCAGGGGGAGGCTGGCAATCCCTGGACTGCTGCCATCGCCTCCCTCTTAACGTTCGTCTCAGGGGCCATCATTCCCGTAATTCCCTGGCTGTTTGTGGGTGGGAACACAGCCGCGGCGATAACGGTCGTGGCAGCGGGCACCGGGCTATTCTTCGTGGGCGCAGCGACCTCATTGCTGACCGGGCGCAGCATGTTCTTCTCAGGGGGGCGAATGCTCGTGCTCGGGCTGGCTGCGGCCGCGATTACCTTCGGTATTGGCGCGGCTATCGGAGTGGAAGTGGGCGGTTAGGACTCCGGTCCATCAGAGCTCAATGTCCAAGGTAAGTTGGGACCCTGTCGTGGCCACCACAATCACCCGATAGCCGGTTTCGCTGGCAATGCTTTCTAGCCTGCTTCGCAGGCCGTTCTGAATCACCTCTGCGACTATTTCCCCCGTTGTCCCCTCGATGTCCGAAGTGATATGCGAGACGACGATTTCGCCCTCATCCACGCCAGGCTGGACGACCACGCTCCCTCTCGGGCCGAGGGGGGGGAGCGTGGTCGTCAGCGCAAATTCGATTAGAAGAGTCCCGTCGGACCGGACCGAGACGACGGCCGGGACCGATTCTTCGCCATCGCCCGCGAGCCCCTCGCTGACGATGGTGTTTAGAGAGCTGCCGTCCAAGATGAGCCTGACGTTCCCGACTCTAGGAGTACTGCTCCCGTCGAAGGCATCGTTGAATGTGTAGAGCAGCACCACAGCGATGGCGCCGGAGATAAGGCCCAGGCTAAATACGAAAGCCGTTCGCATTTGGTTTCAATCTTACTCGGAGTGGATGCGTTGGTGCATCGCAGTCGAGGGGGCCGACGTCCGGTGGGGGACCACATTCACCGATCTGCTATCGACCGTGGCAGTGGCAGCAGGAGGCTGGGACAGTTGCGGCCACACGGCTTGCACTCGCCCTTGGGCTCGTGCGAGGATCGCAGGGCTGGTGGCTGGAGCGAGGTGGCCCCACCCGTTCCCATCCCGAACACGGAAGTGAAACGCCTCAGCGCTGACGATACTGCTCGGGCAACTGGGTGGGAAAATAGGCCGCCGCCGGTACTCACGCTAGCCGCACCCTATGCGGTTAAGGAGCTTCCCGGGAAACGCATCGACCGCGTGTTTAGCCGGGTTCTTTCGTTTCCCACTACCGATCCGGCGCTGTTACAATCGGGGCATATTGAAAGTGCGGGCGCCAGCCTCTCTCCCGGGCCTGCTTGCAACGGAGCCAGAATTGTCCACCATCGATCAGCCGACTGCGGCCCCCGAAATCGAGGATATGGGGGCCTTACTTGCCCTCGAATCCGCCCAGCCGGGTCCTCTCCGGCGTGGTGAAATCATCCAGGGGATGGTTATGGGCGCCTCACCCGACGGCGTCATTGTCGACGTCGGGGCGAAGATGGAGGCGATAATCCCGCCGAATGAGATGCTCTCACTCGGTGTCGAGGCCTCGAACAAGCTGAGCGCGGGTGACAACGTCAACGTCATGGTCCTTCAGCCGTCTTCGGCCGAGGGGCACGCGATCGTATCGCTCGACAGGGCCCGCGGCGAAGAGGGTTGGACCATCCTGGCCGAGCGCCTCGAGTCGGGGGCGACGTTCGAGGGCCAGATTACCGGCCACAACCGCGGCGGCATCCTGGTTAACGTCGAGGGTGTAAACGCCTTTGTGCCACTTTCGCAGGTGGACAGCGTTCGACGCGACGATCCCGACGCAGCAAGTCTGATGGCGGGGCTCATTGGCCAGACCATGAAATTCAAGGTCGTCGAGCTCAACCGCAAACGAAACCGCGTAATTCTGTCCGAGCGCGCGGCCATGGCCGAAGAGCGCAAGGCGGCGCGCGAACGCGTACTCGAAGAGATCGAAGAGGGACAGGTCCGCAACGGCAGTGTCTCTTCCATCACCGACTTCGGGATTTTCGTCGATCTCGGTGGAGCCGACGGTCTTGCGCACATGACCGAAATCACGTGGGAGCGCGGTAAGAAGGCGAAAGACCTCTTTAGCGCGGGTGACGAAGTCCAGGTCTACGTCCTGAAAGTCGATCGCGAAACCAAGAAGATTTCGCTTTCGCTAAAGCGTGCCCATCCGGAACGCTGGGAAGAGAGCGTAAGCAAGTTCGTCATTGGGCAGATTCTTATCGGCCGGGTGACGAAACTGATGGCGTTTGGTGCGTTCGTTCGGCTCGACGATGGCGTCGAAGGGCTCGTCCATATTTCGGAGATTGCCAACCGCCGGATTCAGCATCCCAAGGAAGTCGTTAACGAAGGCGATATTGTGCCCGTGAAGCTGGTGCGAATCGAGCCGGAGCGTCACCGCCTGGGACTGAGCCTGAGGCAGGCACGCGACGACGCCGAGGCTATGGGCTTCGTGTTTGACCACCAGGGGGCAGTCGTCGATTGGCCCGATGACATCCGGGAACAGTACGAGATTGGTCCACGCAACGAGTCCACCCCGAGGCCGACGGCACCGAAGAGCCCGCAGGAAGCTATTGAGCAGGCGGTCTCTCGTGATCCGGAGCCCGTCTCGGCTTTTGCACATGCTTTTGCGCAGGCGCTTGAGAACGCTGAAACCACCGATTTTGAGCTAAGTGGCGAGGAATCCGCCGCGCCTGAAGCCAGCGCTGCTGAAGCTGCGCCGCCGGTAGCAGAGCCGGACACCGAGCCAGCTGCGACGGTTGAGGCCAGCGTCGACGAAGACGCGCCGGCAGAGGCCGCTCCTGCAGCCGAGGCATCGATTGACACGGATGAGGAGGCCTCATCCGTGTCTGAAGAAGCACCAACCGAGGAGGACCCGGGCGAAGCGGAGAGCAGCCAGGAGGTTG
>DASCML010000166.1:0-16597 GCA_036010925.1 Dehalococcoidia bacterium
GATATCGGCCGAAGTGTGGACCGTGCTCGTCATCCCCCCGCTTCCGAAGAACTGAACCCCGTGGTTGAGCAGCGACAGGGTGAGAAACCGAAGAGTCTCCGGTCCTACGCCCGCTTCCAGGGCATCGGAGGGAAGCGTACGAGGATCCGGGTCATCCAGGGCCGGCGGACCGCCAGTCCCCAGCGCTATTCGGAAGACACTTGATTCGCCGTACACCAGCCCGGGGATTTCGAGCTCGCGAAGAACACAGTTCATGCCGGATCGTAGCTCGTGAGCGCGGAACGCGGCTTTCTGCTGCGCCGTCCCGTCCGCCGCCATTCCGAGACAGGCAACACCCGCGGCCGCCGAGACAGGATTTGCATTGAATGTCCCAGGATGTCCCACCTTCGATGCCCCCCGCTCCCCGGCTGGGGAAAACGCGAGCGCCTGGAGCAGATCCCGGCGTCCTGCCACAGCTCCACCCGGGAACCCGCCAGCCAGAATCTTGGCAAGCGTGGTGAGGTCGGGAACTACGTTCTCGACCTGCTGCACTCCCCCCGGCGACCAGCGAAATCCGGTCACTACCTCGTCCATCACGAAGATAACTCCGTGCTCCCTACAGAGCCGGGCAAGAACAGAATTGAATCCGGGCGGAAGCGGGACGGCTCCGCTCGAAGCTCCAGCAGCCTCAACGATTACAGCGGCCACGTCGTCGTGAGTGGCGAGCGCTGTTGCAACGGCCTCGATTTGGGGAGGGAGAACGATCACGCTATCGAGTGCCGCAGCCGGCACGCCCGCGGGAGCAGAAGCTGCATAGGCGGAGGAAGCCACAACATAGTCGTGCCAGCCATGGAAGTGGCGGTCGAACTTGATAACGGTGGGTTTTCCGGTGACGGCCCGCGCAATACGTATGGCCATGAGGGTGGCCTCGGTCCCCGAACTTGTGAACCTCGTGGCCTCGGCAGAAGGAACGAGTTCCGTCACCGCTTCCGCCCAGCGAACCTCCAAATCATGATTCGAGCCCGGGTGAGTGCCACCTTTCATCCGCTCCGCAGTCGCTTCGATCACGAGCGGATGGGCGTGACCCATCAACAGAGCACCGTGTCCCATCACGTAGTCCACGTACTCGTTACCGTCGACGTCCCATTTTCGAGAGCCGGACGCCCGCTCGATGTAAACGTTGAACGGTCGCAGATATCGTGAATCATGGGTCACGCCGCTCGGAAGGACTTTGGCCGCGCGAGCCGCCAGTCGCTCAGAACCGGGGTGCCGGTCGCGGTACTGCTGCTCGAGCATGTGGCTCCCCCCCCCCCGATTCTGGGTACATTGTTTTTCTTCCCGCAGGATCCGTCCACCATATGGGTCCCGGGCGTTCCCGGCGGATAAAGAGAGCGCCTGCAGTATCGGATGCAGACCGGCACTCGACATTCTATCCGGCAACCTGTTGCTGACCCAGGAGCGCGAGCGACGTTTGACGGGGCTCTTCCGGTCACTTGGCCGGGGCAACCTCGCGAACCTGCGAGCCTTCGAAGCAGGATGCGACAACGGTTACGCCCTGCGGGTCTTGGCGCAGTGGGGCGCAAAACCAGCGAACTCGGTCGGAATGAATATCAACGAAAAGCTGACCGCATACTGCACATCGAGATCCCCCGAAGTGGCGATCCAAGGCGATCGCTGAGGAACTGTTCCGGGTCACCAAGACCGGAGGGACGGCCGTGATCTATTACCTTCGTCGCAACAATCCCCGCACTCTGGTCATGCGCGGGGTAAGCATCTAGGACATTTGGCGCTGGTTCCCCAGATGCCCGCTCAAATCAAAGAGCCGCACACTTGCCCCTCCGACCGCGCGGTTGGTTGGACGGTTCGCTGGCGGCCATTCCTCCGCTTCGAACTCACGAACTGGCCCTCCTGAAACGACTCGCACAGAGCCTTTTCGAATAGCGGGAAGAAGCTTCCCGAAGGTCTGTTACGCTGAGGGATATGAGTGCCTATGACCTAGCGATAATCGGCGGTGGCCCGGGTGGATATGTTGCGGCTCTCAGGGCTGCACAGCTTGGACTACGAACTGTTCTCTTTGAAAAGGACCGTATTGGCGGCCTCTGTCTGAACTGGGGTTGTATCCCAACGAAGGCCCTTCTGAAGAATGCGGATGCGGTCAACACTGTGCGCGCTTCAAGCAGATGGGGCATCAGCATCGCAGACGCCTCTTACGACCTGGGGGTCGCGGTGGATCGGAGCAGATCCATAGTTGGCCAGCTTGTCGAAGGTGTCGAGGGGCTCCTTCGTGAGGCAGAGGTCGAAATGGTGCGAGGCGCGGCCACTTTCCGGGGTCTGCACGAGATAGCGGTCGCCGAAGACCCTTACGAGGCCGGGGCAACGATCATCGCCACCGGGGCAACGACAAAGTATCTGCCAGGCATACCGCTCGGGGGACCGGTAATCACCAGCCGCGAGGCTCTGGAAGTCCGGGAGCCGCCAAAGCGAGCCGTGGTTGTTGGTGCGGGACCAGTGGGAGTGGAGTTCGCCCACTTATGGGCCAGCTACGGCTCAGAAGTAACGGTGATCGAACTTCTCGACACTCTTCTTCCGCTGGAGGACCGCGACCTCGGCAGGGCACTGCGACAGTCGTTCCAGGGGCGAGGAATCACCTGCTTGACGAAGACGAAGGTGGAATCGGTCGAAGTAGAGGGGGCTGAGGCTGTCGTTACGGTCTCTCGGGGCGAAGAGAAGGAGCAGATCTCGACTGACCTCGTGCTGGTGGCCATCGGCTTCATACCGCACACCGAAGGTCTCGGTCTGGAGTCCGTGGGAGTCTCAACGGAAAACGGGTTCGTGACGATAGGCGACCACATGGAGACCAACGTCCTTGGCATTTATGCCGTCGGCGACGTAACAGGGAAGCTCATGCTGGCCCACGTAGCGTCTCAGCAGGGGACGATCGCAGCGGAGCACATCGCCGGCCGCACAGTTCCCGCGCTCGACTACATCCAGCTCCCCCGCGCCACATTCTGTCAGCCGCACGTGGGCTCGGTCGGCTACACCGAGGTGGGAGCAAAGGAAGCCGGGTTCTCGGTGAAGACCGGAAGGTTCCCCTTCACCGCGCTTGGGAAGGCGGTCACAGCGGGCAACACAGAGGGCTTCGCTAAAGTCGTAGCCGACGAAGGGACGGGCCAGGTGCTCGGCATCCACCTCATCGGCCACGACGTGAACGACCTCCTCGGCGAAGCCTCTCTCGCGATGCTGCTGGAGGTGACAACGGTTGAGCTCGGGTTTGCGGTACATGCTCATCCGACTCTCACAGAAGCCATCAAGGAGTCGGCCCTCGCTGTCAATGGAGAAGCGATTCATATGTCGCGGCGCCGGGCCCTCCCGTCGAAGCGTGAGCACCAATGAGGAGTGGATTGACCACCGAGTCGGTTGCCGGGCCAGCCATAGACGACTACCCGGAGAAGCTTCTGCATCACTTTCTCCACCAGATGGCGTTCATTCGTCGTTTCGAAGAACGCTGCGGGGAGATGTACACCAAGGGCAAGATCCACGGGTTCCTTCACTTGTACATCGGTGAGGAGGCCTGCGCCGTCGGTGCGCTCAATGCCCTGAAGGACCAGGACAGGGTGATAACGCACTACCGTGATCACGGCCATGCCATCGCGCGCGGCATCGATCCCAAACGCATCATGGCCGAGCTATACGGACGCGTGGACGGAACAAGTCGTGGGCGAGGCGGTTCGATGCACATCTTCGACCGGAAGAAGAATTTCTTTGGCGGTCACGCAATCGTCGCAGGGCACATGCCGGTGGCGACTGGCCTCGGGCTGGCATCGAAAATGCACAAGGACGATGCCCTAACCATGTGCATTTTCGGGGACGGCGGAGTAGGCGAAGGCGAATTCCACGAGGCTCTGAATTTAAGTGTGCTCTGGAACACTCCGGTGATCTGGTTCTGTGAGAACAACGGCTACGGTATGGGAGTCAAGCTGAGTGACTCCATCGCCAACGATATCTACAAGATTGCAGCCGCCTACCGCATGCCATCGGAAAGATGCAACGGCATGGACGTCCTCGCAGTTTACGAAGCGGTCAGGGCGGCGGTTAAACATACCCGCTCAGGCAGTGGTCCTTATTTCGTCGAAGCGATGACCTACCGATATCGAGGGCACTCCATGGCGGACCCTGAGCTCTACCGGACCAAGGCTGAAGTTGAGAAGTTTCAGGGCAGGGATCCGATCGAGAGACTGCGGCACCAAATGGTGGAGGCCGGCCTGCTCACGGCCGCCGACCACAGTGAACTCCTCGATCGGATTGAAGGAGAGGTCCGCGAATGCATCGAGTTTGCGGATAGCAGCCCGAACCCTGACATCTCGACGCTCTTCGACTTCATCATCAAAGAGCCGTCGAATGCCTGAACTCCGAATGCGTGACGCGCTCCGAGAAGCACTTAGAGAGGAGCTCATCAGGGACGAGCGAGTGTTCTTGATGGGTGAGGACATCGGCGCGTACGGGGGCTCCTACGCCGTGACACACGGGCTCCTTGACGAATTCGGCGAGGCTCGAGTTATGGACACGCCTATCTCCGAATCGGGGATCGTCGGAGCGGGCGTTGGTGCGGCGTTGGCGGGCCTCCGGCCAATGGTTGAAATCATGACCATCAATTTCAGCCTCGTGGCTATCGATCAGATCATCAACAACGCCTCTAAGATCCACTACATGAGCGGCGGCCAGTTCAACGTCCCGCTGGTGATCCGAATGGCCAGCGGAGGCGGTAGCCAGCTCGGCGCCACTCACAGCCACAGCTTGGAAGGAATGTACGCGCATTTCCCCGGGCTTCGAGTTGTTTGTCCGGCGTTCCCAGCCGATGCGAAAGCCCTGCTTAAACGCGCGTTTCGAGATGAGAACCCCGTGATCTTCATTGAACACACGGCCCTGTACAGCAGCCGAGGCGAGGTGCCCGAAGACACCGACCTCATCCTGGAGTTCGGCGTAGCCAACACGATCCGGGAGGGGTGCGACGTCACGATAGTTGGCTATTCCGGCAGCGTTCATCAGGCCCTCCGCGCGGCAGTGCTCTTGGACAAGCAGGAAGGCATCAGCGCGGAGATTATCGACCTCAGAACTCTCAGGCCGCTGGACATGGATGCAATTGTCGAATCGGTCAAGAGGACCAACCGTGCCGTCGTCGTGGAGGACGATTGGAAGTTCGGAGGATTCGGAGGTGAGCTGAGCGCTCAGATCATGGAGCGCGCCTTCGATTGGCTCGACGCCCCCGTGGCCCGCGTTTCCGGCAAGGACGTGCCGATGCCATACAACCGCAATCTCGAGTATGCCGCGCTACCCGCGGAGGAGGACGTCGTCGAGGCCGTCCTCGCAATGCAGTAGGAGGAGTCTGGTGGCGACCGAGGTAACGATGCCCCAGATGGGCGCCGATATGACGGAAGGGACCGTTGTTCGCTGGCTCAAGCAGGTGGGCGACACGGTCACACGCGGCGAACTCATCGCCGAAATCGAGACCGATAAGGCTACAGTCGAGCTTGAAGCTTTCGAAGAGGGCACACTCCTTAAGCACCTCGCGCCTGAGGGTGAAACCGTTCCGGTGGGCGAGGTGATCGCGCTCCTAGGCGAGGAGAGCGAGATGGCTCCAGACATCGAGAGAACCGTCCCGGCCCCGGTGCCGGCACATCGACCATCAAGTCCGGGCACGAGTGCGGCCGTCCACGAAGCGGAAGGGCATGCGCCAGCGCGTGCCCTCCCTTCCCCGGTTCCCAGGTCCGTACCCACCCCCGACGGAGATAGGATTCGCATTTCACCGGTGGCACGCAGAATCGCACTCGAATCTGGCGTGGACGTACGCTCGCTCAGCGGAACAGGCCCCGACGGACGAATCCTCCGCCGCGACGTCGAGCAGGCACTGGCGGGACCCGCCGCCGATAGCAGCACGAGCGGTTCCCGGGGGGCCAGCGAGGATGAGCCGCCGTCAGAGCCCGAAGCGTCGCCGGACTCGGAAGTCGTCGCGCTTACGCGGATGCGGCAGGCGATCGCCAGGCGGATGGCCCAGTCCAAACAGCAGCAGCCCCATTACTACCTGACCCTGGACATCGACATGACGGCTGCCCTGGCCTTCCGGGAGCAGTTCAACTCGGCTGCTTCAGATGGTCAGCGCGCTTCCATCAATGATTTGGTCATCAAGGCCTGCGCGGTAGCGCTCAGCCGCCACGGCAAATTCAACGCCGAATTTCGAGAGACCGAGGTTTTGCTGCACCGGGCGATCAACATCGCCATCGGTATCGCACTCGAAGACGGGCTCATCGCGCCTGCGATCATCGACTGCGGCTCTAAGACGCTGGGGCAAATAGCCGAGTCTTCTAAGGGCCTCGTCGAGCGGGCTAAAGACGGTAAGCTTCGCGCGGAGGAGTATGGCGGCGCCACGTTCACCATCACCAATCTCGGTGCTTATAGCGTCGAAGCGCTCATCGGGATTATCAACCCGCCCCAGGCGGCGATCCTCGGCGTGGGAACCGTACTCGATAAGGCCGTGGTGCGGGATGGATCCATCGTTGCCCGCAAGGTGATGAAAGTGGTCCTGAGCGCGGACCATCGAGTGACGGACGGGGCAGAGGGCGCAGTCTTCATCTCTGAAATCCGCTCAACCCTCGAAAATCCTGCAGGGCTGGCGTTCTAAGGTCGCTCTCGCTGGATGAGCCTCTTTCCCATGATGAAGAACAGCGCGCCAGCCGTGGCGAAGCGCATGCTGAGGATCGCCTCGAAGCCCAGGCGGTCGTAGAGCCGGTGGGCATCGCTGTCGGTCCTGGTACTCAGGACGCAAGTTTCCTCGCTGCGATTCTTCAGCAGTTCGTTCACGAGGGCGCCGCCAATTCCGCGATTCTGGCGGCGCGGCGCGACTGCTACTTCTGCAAGCTCAAATGAGTTCTTCAACCAGTCGCTCGCAAGACTCGGGTCGAGTTCTTCCGCAACGGCGTCATGCCACCACTGGCCTTCGCGGCTTCGATAGCCGTAGACCATTCCGACCACCAAGCCATCCTCGACGGCGATCAATCCCCTGTAACCTGACCGGTGCCGATGTGTGGAGCGCAGGCGGTCCCGCACATCATGCCCTCGGCCGGGGTCGCGGTAGGGAGGGCTGATGAAGGCATCCCCATAGGTTTTGATGGCGCCGTCGAAGAGAGGGCCATCAAGGGGCATCTCCTGCAGGGTCCAATTCACCCGTGATACTGGGAGCGCCGGCCGAGCTTATCCTTGTTCAACCGCTTGTTCAGGTGCAGCCCTTCGAGGATGAACTCGACGGCTGCTGCTACCTCGCCAGGAGTCTCCGCTCCCACCTTTGCCACGGCCTCAGGAAAGGTTTCGATAGTCTCGACTATCCCGGCGTAATCGGACGCCGGCACCATCTCTCCGACCTCGGCCGCCGCGCCTTCTTTGAACCTCTGGACCACAGTCTCCATCTCTCCTACGTGGTAAGTAGGGTTGAAGACGGCCACTACAGCGCCCTGAATCAGCTTGTCGAGGATCTGCTCCTCCCGCCCCTCCTCAACCGTCTCGAATTCGACCTTCCCCTGTAGGGTCGGAATCACATACGGGAGATCGCTTACACGGGGCACGACGATGTCCTCTTCCTTAAGGATCGAACGCCTCAGGGCGTTCGCAAGCATGCTTTCGAAGTTTGCGATACTCGCGCGTACGCTCACGCCAGACCTCTGATTCACATCGGGGCTCTTGCGGGCCAGCCTGGTGATCTCAGCAATTATCTCTGTCATGTAAGAGGGAACGTTCACCTCGAAGTCGGCCGGAACGGGGTGACTCTCGGACTCCATGATTTCGATTTCGTGCTCGACCTTGAGCGGGTAATGCGTTCTGACCTGGGCGCCGTACCGATCTTTGAGTGGCGTGATGATGCGTCCCCGGTTCGTGTAGTCCTCCGGGTTGGCGGACGCCACAACAAATACGTCAAGTAGGAGCCGGATTCGATAGCCGCGTATCTGCACGTCCCGCTCTTCCATGATGTTGAGGAGCCCGACTTGGATGCGCTCCGCGAGGTCCGGGAGCTCGTTGATGCAGAACACACCGCGGTTGGTGCGGGGGATAAGACCGTAATGGATGGTCAACTCGTCGGAGAGATAGCGGCCCTCGGCGACCTTGATGGGGTCGACTTCGCCTATGAGGTCGGCAATGGTGATGTCAGGCGTGGCGAGCTTTTCGCCATATCGATCGTCCCTCTGCTTCCACTCAATTTGTGCATCGTCGCCTTTTTCGGCGAGAAGCTGTCGCCCCTGGGTAGTTATGGGCTCGAAGGGGTTCTCGGGAATTTCGCAGCCGGCGAGAACCGGTGTTTCCTCATCAAGAAGGGTCGTCAAGCCGCGGATGATTCGCGATTTCGCCTGGCCCCGCTCGCCCAGGAAAATGATGTCCTGGCCCGCAAGAATCGCGTTCACCACATGGGGAATAACTGTCTCGTCGTATCCAAAAATGCCCTCGAACAGAGCCTCGCCTTTCCTGATCTTCGCGATCAGGTTGCTGCGCATCTCCTCGCGGACTGAAACAACGGAATAACCCGATTTGCGGAGCTCTCCAACGGTGCTCGGCCGGTCCTTCTTGGTCACTGGGCCTCCTATATCACGGATACCACGCCTCAGACCGCTGTCCGGGGCTCACCTCCAAATCGAAGAGGTGCTCATTCATCATTGGTTTCACCGGATCCACTGTCAAACTCGTTGGGAGCCAGCGAAAACTCGAGGTTAGAGGCTGAAAGCTGATTTCGGGGACGGATTCTCTATGTGTCGAGGCGGAGAGCGGCCTCCAGTAGTCGAATACATTGCAAGAGTTCCGGAATGACGAGGTACTCCTCTTTGGTGTGCTGGGCGTACCCACCTCTCCCCACCACGACGGACGAAATACCATGGCCGCGGAACACGTTCCCGTCGGTGCCGCCGCCGACGGGATGGGGGTCCGGCTCGAGGCCCAACTTCTGCAAAGTGGCAAAAACGAGGTCCGCTGCTGGATCTCCTGGCTGGAGACGGTACCCCGGGTAAGCGAGGGTGAATTCAGACTCGATTCTTGCCTCGGGATGGCGACTCTGTACACCGGCGAGATGATCGGTAGCCTGGGAAACAAGGGTATCGGCCTTCTCCTGCTCCATGCTCCTCACCTCTCCCTCGATGCGACATTCGTCTGGCACCGCGTTCCTGACCAGGCCGCCGTGAATTGTTCCAACGTTACCCGTAGTCTCATGGTCCACCCGACCTTGCGGGAGACCAAGCACGGCTTCAGCCGCGATGCTTATCGCCGGTACTCCCTTTTCGGGCTCGAGGCCTGCATGAGCCGACCTTCCAAAAACACCGACGGAATAGACATAGTGGAAGGGCGCCTGTCCCTGGATACTCTCGGGCGGGCCACCGCTGTCGACGACAATCGCCACGCGGGAGCGGATCCGGGAATAGTCCATGTCGGTTGCGCCCACAAGACCGAGTTCCTCGCTGCGGCTGATCGCGACCTCTATCGGCCGGTGAGGAGCGCCCTCCTCCAGGATTGACGCGACCGATTCCAGGATGCCTGCACAGCCAGCCTTGTCGTCGGCACCAAGCACGGTGGTGCCGTCGCTGCGAATGATGTCCGGCCCATCCCAGACGGGCTTTATTCCACGGCCTGGCTCCACAGTGTCCATATGAGCGGAGATGAGGAGAGGCTCGTCATCGCCATCGAGGTAGGCGATGACGTTCCCAGCGTCATCCTGGCTCGCATCCATGCCAAGGTCAGCCAGTCGCGTTTCGAGTTCAGCGGCGATGGCGTCCTCGTCCCCAGACGGCGAATCGATAGCGATGAGCTGGAGAAACGTCTCCACAACCCGGTCCCGGTTGATCACACCTAATCCTTTCTTAAGCGTTGGTCGGGCAGTCGATCGGCCCCAGGGCGGTGGTCACCAAACTGGCACCGATTCGTCAACCACGAGTCGTATCATGCACAGCGCCCAGTCAGGTCTCAAACAGCGCTGACCTTCGCCTTGGCGTCTGTTCCCGACTCGAGACCGATACCAATCAACAAACTGTGCACCGCCCGGCACTTTTCGACGATTCGACGAGCTTCGACGTTGACCGCCTGTTTCCCGTCACAGAGAGCTTCCGCGGGATTGCTGTGGATGTCGAACTCGATGCCCTGGGCTCCGGCTGCGACGAACCCGTAGGCCACCCGTTCCACGAGACGACTGTCCCCCGAGCTGTGGCTCGGGTCGGCGAGAAGGGGGAGGTGAGACCTGGTCCGAACTACCGGGATCATTGCGATGTCCGCAGCGAAGCGAGTAGATGATTCGAAAGATCGAACGCCTCGGTAGCACAGAATTACGTTTCGATTCCCGTGGCTCACAGAGCGGCCTTCCCGATCGACGCCCGACATGATGTAGGCGGCGGCGCCAAGCCACTCGTTCATGTCATTCCCCATTCCATGCTTCAGGAAGATCGGGGTATCGATACGGGATAGCTCTTCAAGGAGGGGAGAATACTGAGCGCTCCGGGCGCCAACCTGGATCATGTCGACGCCGGCCTTGAGGAAGTCCTCGAGATGCCGCAGATCGATAAGCTCACTGACGATCGGCAGCCCGGTTTCCTCTTTCATTGCCTGGGCTATCTCGAGGCCCCGGCTCAGTTCCAAGCCCCTGTAGTCGTAGGGACTCGTGCGGGACTTGTCCACGAAAGCGCGGAGCACGTCGACGCCTGCTTCTTTCGTCAAGCGGGCAGAATCAAGGGCCTGGCGTTCTGACTCGATCGCGCAGGGGCCGCCGGTCATCGTCAGGTTCGAGCCGCCGATCCGGACACCGTCCAGCTCGATGATCGTATCTTCAGGGTGCCAGGTGCGGCTCGCGTCCTTGTACTTCTCGGTGATCCGAATCACCCGTTCGACGCCGGGAAGTTCGAGGAGCCGACCCTCGTCGACGATCGAAGTGATGCCCTTGATGCCGATCACGGTGGTGTCCGAAACGATGGTCTCGCACCGAAGTCCGTAATCCTCGGCGATACGGTCGAGAACACGCTGGGTCTGCTCGGGGGTGGCCCCCGCTTCCATATGAACAATCATGATTAGGAATCCGCTCGGGGTTTGTTATGTACGACGATTTTCGGGCAAACGAAACCTAAGAGCCAAACTGATGCCGGAATCACCTCCGAGCACGCTAGAAGAGCACGTTTGAAAGGGACTTTTGATACTGCCTCGTGAGCGGCGAATCCAGTCCGAGGATATCGAAAACGGCCAGGGTTGCTTTGCGGGCAGCGCCGTCGGCAAATTTCCTATCCAGTCGCACCGACTCAATTAGCTCCTCGAGAGCGGAAGCGTACTGCTCATTCGCAGCCAGCATCACTCCCCAGCGGTAGCGGGCGCGCGGGTCGCGAGGATTAGCTGCTGCCTCCCCTTCAATGTCTTCGTCGGCGTGGTTCGCTGCGAATGCGTCGAGAAAGAGCCGATGCATCATGGCCTTTGCACGCCGGTCCGCCGGGGCCCGTTCGAGCAACTGCGACGCCTCGTCGATCTCGCCCCGCGCCAGCAGAATCGACGCGAGCCCAACGACGGCATCCGGAGTCGAGCCCTTTGCTAGCGATTCGCGAAAAGCGATTTCGGCGGCCTCGGGATCTTTGTCGAGTAAAGTTTCCGCCTGCTTGACCGCTCTCTCGGCGTCTGAAGGCACGAGCCTCTCAAAGAACGCCCGTACCTGGTCCTCGGGTATGGCCCCGAGGAACTCACCAACGACTGAGCCGTTTCGAAATGCTTTCACGGCTGGGATGCTCTGGATGGAGAACTGCATCGCGGTCTGCTGATTCTCGTCTGTGTTGAGCTTGGCGAGCACGACTTCGCCAGCGTGCTCGGCGGCAACCGATTCAAGGGTAGGGCCCAAAACTCGACAGGGACCACACCAAGGGGCCCAGAAATCAACCACGACGGGCAACGACCTAGATCGATCGAGGACTTCTGTTGCGAAGCTAACGTCGGCAACTTCAAGAACAGCAGCGCCTGCAGACATTTGACTCTCCTTCAAAGATTCTCTTCTGTCGCGATTCGCATCCTATCGGTCCACCGGGGTCCCGGGAAAGGGCGGCTCCTGGCCGTGCCGAGGTGGAGATTGTCCAGCGGGCCTGTAAGCCGGATCCTGTCTGGCCCGCTCGTACGAGCGGGGAGGCGACCATTTATCTCGACGCCGCGTCGCCACGACGCTCTAGCGGCCAACCCGGGAGTTATATCGGGCCGGGACCCTTCTCCCCTATTTGGCCTTGCTCCAGGTGGGGTTTGCTCGGCCGCCCTGTTACCAGGACGCCGGTGCGCTCTTACCGCACCATTTCACCCTTACCCGACGAGCGGGCGGTATGTTTCTGTTGCACTAGCCGTCGGCTCACGCCGCCCGGGCGTTACCCGGCACCCTTCCCGGTGGAGTCCGGACTTTCCTCTACAGCTCAAGGCCATAGCGGCCGCCCGGCCCGCTGGACAGTCGCAAGTGTATCAGTCCGGGTCGGCCGGTCGTCAGAACCTTACCGAGAGACGAACTTCCTCCCCGTCGACCTCGATTCGGTCGATCACTTCGCGGAAGGCTGACCGTCTGACGGAGAACTCCATCTTCTTGCCCGAGTTGATTAGCTTGTCTCTCGACTCCTCAAGCCGCTTCTGGCGCTCAGCATCGGAAAGTGTTGCAGCGATCCTCGACTTTGCCGCGCTGAGCTCCGACTCGAGCCTCTCGTCCTCCGCGATGACGTCCGTTCCGAGCGCGCGAGCCCTTTCGAGCGAAAGGTGGCCGTGAGCAGCGGAGGAGATGAGCTGCTCCAACTCACGACGGTTCCGTTTGATACGTCCTTCGATCCGGTCCACCTCAACCGACACATCGAGTACATAGGCATCGGCGTTTCCAGCCCTGCGGATCCTGTTAACAAGCGGGGAATCCTCACCCAGCATGGACTGAACCCTTTTCTCCAGTTCCGCGGCTCGCTGAGTGTTGTAGCCGCACGAAGAGCGATTCGTCCTAGCCTCGCACTGGTAGTACCGGTATGACCCGTGATGTTCCTCACCGGAACTGACCTTCCAGCGCTGCCGCCGGGTCACTCCGATCATGCGGCTGCCACAGCGAGCGCAGAACACCAGTCCGCTGAGGAGAAACGGCTCGACCGTCCGTTCCCGCGTCGGGGGGTTGCGGGTTTGAAGGCGGTCCTGAACGGCCGCGAAGTCCTCCGACGAGACGAGTGCCGGGTGACTTCCAGCAATCTTCACACCAAAGCGACTGTAGGTGCCGAGATATACGCGGTTTCGGAGAATATCCCTCACGGTGACCATGCTCCAGGCCCCGCCGCGGCGCGTTGTGATCTCCTCGCGGTTCAGCTGGCCGGCGATCTTTCGCACGCCCATCCCTTCTTGGAGATAGAGGCGGAAGATGTAGCGGATAATCCGGGCTTCGTCCGAGACGAGCTCCAGCTTCCGACGTGGACCAACCCTGTATCCGAACGGCGGCCGGCCGAGGGCTTCCCCACGCACAGCCTTCTTTCTCATCGCTGAGCGGACGCGCTCAGAGGTCGGCGTCCCAGAACCCCTCTCGGCCCAAGTCTCCAGGAGTCCATTCACCGCCTCCCGGCCAGTCTCGGCCGAAATGACACTCACGCCAGTCTGCTCAATGGTGAGAAGGCGCATCGCCGCCTGGCTCAAATCCGAGCCGAGCGTGCCGAGGGAGTCGACAACCACGACCATGAACCCGCGGTCCTCTCGCCGCAAGAAGGTCAGCATTTGACGGAGACTGTCTGGTCCGTCCGACTTGTCTTTTGTGTCGAGGAACGTGGCCGCCACTTCGTAGCCGTGCTGTGTGCAGAAGTCCAGAAAGGCGCGGTTCTGTTCGCCGACAGACCGTTTGCTGCCTCCCCTGCGCGCGCCTTCGACGAAATAACCAACCGCTCTCATGGATCAACCCGCCACCGAGAGCAGCCGCTCGCAATTTGGACACTGAATAGGCAAGGCACTCGTAGTTGCCCGACGCCTGACCGCATCTGGCAGCATCACCCTGCAGCCGGAGCAGACTCCACCAGCAACCTGGACGACTGCCTTGCCTGCCTTCTTTCCGATCAGCGTGTCGTAGAGCGCTAACGGAGCGGCCGGCATCAAATCGCGGATCTCGCCTCGCCTCGCTTCCCTTTCGCTCAACCGAGCCAAGAGAGTCTCCCTCTCGTCGATCAATCCCTCCGACTCCTGCTCCCAGGCCCCCGCGATCTCATCGCGGGTGTTTTCGGCGCCCGCCAGGTCAGCTTCCAGGGATTCGATCTCGGTCATCACTTCCAAGAGTTCTTCTTCGAATTCCGAGCGACGAGATTTCAGCGTTTCAACCTCCTGCTGGATGGCGCTCAGCTCTTTGAGATTGGTAACGCTACCGCCGTAGAGACGCTCTTCTTCGGGGTCCAGCCTTTCTCCGATATCCGAAATCGAAGCTTCGAGCTTTGCCTGCCGGCTGCTGAGTTCAGCGATGGCCCTTTCAAGGTCATCCACGCACGACTTCGCAGCCTCGAGCGCCGCATTTCGGACCAGCCGCCCGTCGATGGAAGAGACCGCGGTGTTGATGGACGAGATCTCGTTGTCTTCGGTCTGCAGCCGGAGCAGATCGCCAACCTGAGTCATCGACTTCCTCGGGGGGGCTAACCCCAACACAAAGCCTATCCCGCCGCATGGCTCCAAAACAACGCTGCAGAAGCGCTTCTAAGAGGCACTTCCCCAACGTTCACACACGTTACTGGGTTATGCCGCGCTGGTCTGTACTGGACGGTCGTATACTCAAGGCGCGACCCATGCGCTTCAACGTAGCCACTCTTCTACAGGAGCCGACCGGCAGTGTCCGCCGTTATCCGCTCGAGCCCGGCGCCCAGGTTCATGCCGGTTCTGTAAGGCTCGTGCGTACGCCGGGCGGCGTGCTTGTCGAGGGCACCTTCGAGGCCCTGAACGACGCCGTCTGCAGTCGTTGCCTTGCACCCTTCTCCTCTCGGACCCCTGTCGAATTCGAGGAGGTATTCCACCAGCAATTCGATCTCGCGACCGGGCGACGGATGCCCGGCCCCGATGACTCTGATGCCTTTCTTATATCCACCCGGAATATCATCGACATTACGGAAGCCGTGCGGCAATATAGCGAGGTGGCAGCGGCACTTCAGCCGCTCTGCAACGTCGATTGTCCGGGGCTTTGCCCAGTGTGCGGCGTAGACCTCAACCTCAGCCGATGCGACTGCGACCGTGAGCCAGCGGATCCCCGGTGGGCGGCGCTCGCGGCACTTAAGAGGCCACAGGGATAGTCATGAAGGAGACTGGGTATGACACCCCTACCAAAGCGAAAGTACCCGAAAACGGGTCAACGCAAGCGCCGCAGTCACCTCGCAATGCGGATGCCGCACGTGGTGGAGTGTCCGAATTGCCAGTCGCCGAGACTGGCTCACCACACATGTCCGATATGCGGGACGTACAGAGGTCGGGAAGTGCTGCCAGTGGAGGTGGAGGAACTCGAGGCCTAGAGCCAACCCCGGCCGCCCAGATCCCACTCCTCGAAGGCCCACCAGACGTTACTCGCGCCTTCGTCTTCCCCGGCCAAGGGGCCCAGTTCGTGGGTATGGGCAAGGACCTCTACGAGCAGTTTCCACTCGCCAAGGAGCTTTACGACCGCGCTGACGAGATTCTCGGCTCACCCCTTAGTCGTCTTTGCTTCGAAGGCCCCGAGGACGAGCTTCAGCAGACCCGTAACGCCCAGCCGGCCATCGCTGTCACAAGCCTCGCTCTGCACGCTGTCGCCCTCGAAGTGTCGCCTGACCTTCGCCGCCAGCCGGCATTCGTCGCCGGTCACTCGCTAGGGGAGTACGCGGCCCTAGTCGCCGCCGGCGCCATGCCTTTCGACGAGGCGATCGTTCTTCTCCGCACACGCGGCGAACTAATGCAGGCGGCCGGGGAAGCAAACCCGGGAACCATGGCTGCGATCCTTGGCCTGGAACTCGCAGACTGCGAGGACGTCTGCCAGGAGGCAGGCGCCGAGGTCTGCAATATCAACGCCCCCGGCCAGGTTGTGATTGGAGGAAGGAGAGAGGCAGTGGTCCGGGCTCTCGACTACGCGCAGGCTCGAGGCGCAGCAAAAGTAGTGCCCTTAAGCGTGAGCGGGGCGTTTCACAGTTCCCTTATGAGGTCAGCGGCCGAGGGAATGGTCGAGGGCGTGGCCAAGGTCTCGATCCAGGACCCAAGTGTGCCCGTGGTGGCGAACTGCACTGGCGCTCCCATCCACCTCGACATCCAGATTCGAAACGAATTGATAGACCAAGTCTGCCGGCCGGTTCAGTGGAGCAAGACCGTCGAGTTCCTGTCCGAACAGGGTGTGAACACATTCATCGAGTTCGGACCAGGAAGGGTTCTCGTCGCCATCATCAAACGAATGGTGCGCAGATCGAACTGCGTGACAGTTAACAGCGCCGAGACGGTGTCCGTCGAGCTGGGGAGCTGAATCGGCCCGTGGAGACCCTCGAAGACCGGGCAGCGCTCGTCACGGGGGGCTCACGAGGGATAGGAAGAGCAATCTGCCTCTCGCTGGCGGCAGAAGGCGCCCAGGTCGCGGTCAACTTCAACAAGAACGAATCCC
>DASCML010000167.1:0-5200 GCA_036010925.1 Dehalococcoidia bacterium
CCAGTAGAGCAACGAGCACCGCGCGGGCCGCGGCGCCGCCCTCGCTAGCAGGTACCTGTGGGGCCGCCAGTCTCACTCTTCTGCGAAGGTCGGCTCTTCCAAGCCGTAAATCTCGGCGGCATTGCGCCACCAGAGGCGGTCAACTTCGTCACCGCTCAGTTTGAGCTCCTCGAACATTTGCTCAAAGCGACCGATATGGTTGCGAATCTGCTCCATCGAACAGTCGCTTCCCCAGGTGAGCTTCTCGATACCGATCTCCTTGCCGATAAGATCTCTCTCGATTGCGTGTCGCTCGATGGTCTCACCGCCACTCATGTCGAACCAGACGTTGTGACGCCAGCGTGCCACGGAAGCGGCGAATTCGTAGTTCCCTTGGTTACCAAGATGGGCGCCAATTATCCGCAGCTGCGGGAATCGATTGGCGATGGTGTCCAGGTGCAACGGGCTCATTCGTCCGGCGGATACGTCGCGCAGGGGCACCCGCGACATCATCTCCTGCATGCGTTTATAGCTCGCGGCGGCTTCGGGATCTCGCCTTGGGTGAGTGCGAGAGTAGTCCAGTCCACCCCCAATGACGCCCATGTGGAACAGAATCGGCATGCCAAGATCCTGAGCTGCAGCATATGCGCCCATGTAGTCAGGCTCGTCATACGGGCGGGCCGTCCCGATTAACTTCAGCCCGCGGAATCCAAGGCCATGCAGCTGGCGTACCGCCGCACCGTCAATCTCCTCGGGGTCGATCATTGCCACAGGAACGAAGTAGTCCCCGTACTGCTTGATTATCTCCATCCCCCGTTCATACGAGACTCCGAAGCGGCCGCCTGTGAGCATGCAGGCTTTGGTGATTCCGGCCGCCGTAGCGAAGTCAACGAGTCTCTCCACCGTAGGAGCTGGGTCCTCAGCCGGATTCTCCCAGTTCCTTGGGAAATGCATGTGAACGTCAAATATCTTCATCAGCACGGTCCCCGAGGGATTCGAAAAAGTGTAGCACGGGTCCCCTTCCCCGCTCTCACGGCCATGCCGCGATCCCGCGGATTGCCAGTCCCCCACTCCAAGACGCACGATCGGCACATGGAACAGGGCGTTCGCTTCGTCGACGTCGCCGTCAACAGCGGCCAACCGGTTCGCCGCGCCTTCACCTATCGCGTCCCGGAGGGGATGGAAGTTTCTCTTGGTATGGCCGTGTTCGTCGCCTTTGGAACACGGATACTGCACGGGATAGTCACAGCCGAGGCCGAACCACCGACGGAATTCGAAGCCAGAGATATCGACGCGATCGCTGATCCCGCACCGGTGCTCGACGATGAGCACCTCGCGCTCTCCTACTGGCTAAGCACTTCATACCTCGCACCACTCTGGGACTGTATCGCCGCCTCGCTGCCCTCCGGCTACGGCCAGAAGCATATGACGATGGTGGCCCCGGTCGAAATCCCTCCGCTCCTCCCTGTCTATCCGCAGGATCAGCGCGTGCTCGAGTTTCTTGCGGCCCACGGCCGCGTGACGGTGGAGCAACTTCGTGCCGGCGCGGGGCCAATCACCACGGCGCGGCTGCAGCGTCTCCAGGAGGGCGGCCACCTCACAGTCGCCCAGGGCCTCGCCCCACCTGCCGGCCACCACCGCCTTGAGCGGATGGTCGAACTCTCCATTACCGATCAGGAAGCACTGGACCGAGCGGAAGCGCTCATCAAGAACCGCCCCCGCTCGGTCGAAGCGCGGTTGCTCCGGGCCCTCGCACAATCGCAGACGATACGACTCCTCGAAGCAAGAGAAACCGGAGCAACCCGGACGCTCTTGGACCGCCTCGCCGGCGAGGGGACCATCCGAGAAACGGCCAGGACGGTCGACCGAAACCCGCTCGCGGGCCGAGAGTTTGAACGTCAGCGTCTCCCTACTTTGACCGGTGACCAACAAACGGTCGCCGACCAGATTGCTGGTGGTCGCGGCGAGTACCTCATCCACGGAGCCACCGGCTCCGGCAAGACAGAGGTCTACCTGGACCTCGTAGGCCGTGCACTCGCCGCGGGCAAAGGCGCGATCATCCTCGTTCCGGAGATTTCGCTCACTCCGCAGGCGATTCGCCGCTACGGGGAGCGGTTCGGAGATACTCTCGCTGTCTTCCACTCAGAGCTTGGAATAGGAGAGCTGTACGACCAGTGGTTCCACGTTCGCAACGGCGACGCAAGGGTCGTGGTGGGCTCGCGGAGCGCGCTCTTCGCCCCTGTGCCGCGGCTCGGGTTGGTCGTGGTCGACGAAGAGCACGAGTGGAGCTACAAACAGGAGAATCCCCCCCCGCGATACCACGCCCGCGAGGCCGCCCGGGAGCTGTGCCGCCTCAGCGATGCGACGCTCCTGCTCGGAAGCGCCACACCGGACATCGTCACCTACCACAGGACGGAATCCGGGGAGGCAACCCGCCTTGAGCTCACGCAACGCGTCGATCCCAGCAGCGAAGTCTATGACCCCGCACCGGCGATGCCGAGCATCAACGTGGTTGACATGCGCGAAGAACTCAAGGCGGGTAACAGGGGTATGTTCAGCTACCCGCTCCTCAGAAGCGTGTCGAGCGCCTTGCGAGCCCGGGAACAGTCTCTGCTGTTCGTGAACCGCAGGGGAGGAGCCCGTTTTCTTCTCTGCCGCGACTGCGGCCTCGTGGCCACCTGTTCCAACTGCCAATCGAGTATGAGCCTCGACAGCTCGCGGGAGTTCGCTCCGAAGGTGATCTGCCACCACTGCGGCCGAAGCTACCCGCTCGAGGAGCGCTGCCCCCGCTGCGAGAGCGGCCGATACCGTCCCTTTGGCGTTGGCACCCAACGCGTGGAGCAGGAGGCCAGCAAGATGTTTCCGGGCGCTCGTGTTGTCCGTTGGGATAGCGATACAACGTCCGTCAAGGGGTCTCACGACCGGATCGTCTCGGCGCTCGAAGCGGGCGAAATTGACATCGTCGTAGGTACTCAGGTGCTCGCCAAGGGGCTCGACCTGCCCGAAATGACCGTCGTCGGCATCATCGATGCAGACATCGGACTGAACCTGCCCAATTACGCCGCACACGAGCGTGCCTTCCAGCTGATTTCGCAGGTCGCCGGCAGGGCGGGGCGGCGAGGCCGCCGTGGAGAGGTGTACGTCCAGACTTACGATCCCACCAACGCAGCTGTGCGGCGTGCGGCCGACTATGACTACCGGGCCTTCTACGACTACGAGATAGCCCACCGCCGGAGGGCTGCATACCCGCCGTTCGCCCGCCTTGCGGTCCTCCAGTTTCGCCATCGTAATCAGGAAGCAGGGGTGGAGGAGGCTTCCCGACTGGCGACTGAGCTTCGCGTAAAGAGGGACGCCGCCGGCCGTGCGGGCCCGGAGGTTCTCGGGCCAACACCTGCCTATATCCCCCGAGTTCGCGGCTACTATCGGTGGCAGATCCTGATCCGGGGCCATGACCCGGCCAACCTGCTCGGGAATGTACGTTTTGGGCTCGGCTGGTCAATCGACATCGACCCCGCAGGCACCCTTTCTTAGGCCGTCCCCGAACCTGTGGGAGCGGGTTCTACCGACTGTGCGGCCTCTGTTATCCTTACGAGGGATGGCGGGAGGCCGCCGAGGAGGAGCGTGCAGTCATGGATCAGGCTGTAAAGCCATGGCGGCGCCTAGCGTTAATTTTCCCCGGGCAGGGATCCCAGCGCGTCGGTATGGGAGCACGCCTAGCCCAGGTTTCCCGAGCCGCCACCGACGTTTTCAAGCGCGCTGACGCGGTCCTTGAGACGAAGCTGTCCAAGCTCTGCTTCGAGGGCCCCGAGGCCGAACTTGAGTCCACGATCAATCAGCAGCCCGCCACATTCGTGACATCCGTGGCCTGGCTGGCCGCGCTCCGCGAGCGCTGGGAGGCACTGGACCAAAAGCTCGAGCCGCTTTTCTTCGCCGGCCACTCGATGGGCGAGTTCACCGCCGCCGTGGCGGCCGGCTCTCTCAGCTTCGAGGAGGGCCTGATGATTGTCCGGGAGCGGGGCGTCCTCATGGATGAGGCGGGCCGCGAAGAGCCCGGAGGGATGGCATCCATCGTGGGCCTGCCCCGCGAGAAGGTGGAAGAGATCTGCAACGAGGCCCGCCATGCGGATTCCGGACCCGGTTATGTCGGACTCGCCACGTCCAACTGCGAAGGGCAGAACGTCATCTCTGGCGCACTGAGCCCCCTCGAACGAGCCATGGACCTTGCCAAACTCGCCGGCGCGAGACGCGTCGTCCGCCTCCCCATCACAATAGCCTCGCACTCCCCGCTCATGGCCCGCGCCAGCGAGGGAATGAACGACCTTCTCGGAAAGCTGCCGCTACAAGATCCCGATAGCCCAATTGTGGGCAATGTCAACGCAGATCTCCTGGATACCCACCCCCAGGTTCATAGCGAGCTGCGGAACCAGCTCCTGAATGGCGTTCAGTGGCAGAAGTCAGTTGAGCTCATGCGCGACGAAGGGGCCGACCTGTTCCTCGAAATCGGTCCCGGCAACGTGCTCACCCGCTTGGTTCGGCGGATTGACTACGACGTAAACAGCTATGCGATCAGCGACGAACTCGACGGTCTCCTAGGGGAGAATTTCCCCCTCCTTGAATCAGCAGCTGTATGACCCAGCGGGTTGCCGTAACGGGCGTCGGCGGGATCACCGCCGTCGGACATTCTGCCGAGGAAACCTGGCAGGCAATGCTCGACGGGCGCAGTGGTATCGGCCCGATCACCCACTTTGATCCCGAGCCATACCCGGTATGAATCCAGGCCGAGGTAAAAGATTTCGAACTAGGCGAGCTGATCGACCCAAAACAGCAGAGATACCTGAACCGTGGAGCCTCGTTCGGAGTCGCCTCGGCCCTACAAGCTCTCGAGGATAGCAGGCTCGAGATCGGGGAACAAAACGCCGACGACATCGGCGTGATCTTCAGTGCCGGAGCAGGTGGCATCGAACTTCTCCTCGAGTACGAGCGAGTCTTGGAGGAGAAGGGACCACGACGGGTCACACCGTTCATGGTGGCGAACTACATTCCCGACGCGGCGAGCGGTCACATTGCGATGGCCACCGGCGCACGCGGCCCCAACCATGCAGTCGTCTCGGCCTGTGCCAGCGGCACTGGAGCAATCGGCGAAGCATATGAAACGGTCAAACGGGGGGAAGCGACCGCGATAATCGCCGGCAGTTCCGAAGCGGTGCTCGTTCCAGTTTTT
>DASCML010000168.1:0-4638 GCA_036010925.1 Dehalococcoidia bacterium
CTGAAGCTTGTGGAGAGCGCAGATGCTCTGATCGAAGGCTTCCGGCCAGGTGTGATGGAGCGGCTCGGTGTCGGCCCGGACGAAGCCCTGAAGCGTAATCCGCAGCTCGTTTACGGACGCATGACGGGCTGGGGCCAAGACGGGCCCTACTCGCAGGCGGCCGGTCATGACATCAACTACATCTCCCTTGCCGGCTGCCTCGCCCATCTGGGTCGTGAAGGCGACGCCCCCGTGCCCCCGCTGAACCTCGTCGGCGACTTCGGCGGTGGCGGCATGCTCTTGGCGTTTGGCGTCGCCTGTGGCCTGTTCGAGGCCAAAAACTCGGGGAAAGGTCAGGTCATCGACTGTGCCATGGTGGACGGGGCGGCTGTCCTGATGACGATGTTCCATGCCTTCAAGGCGATGGGAAACTTCAAAGAGGATCGTGGAACCAACCTCCTCGATACCGGAACCCACTTCTACAACACGTATGAGTGTTCAGACGGAAAGTACATATCGCTGGGCTCGATCGAACCGCAGTTCTATGCCGAACTCCTCAAGCGGGCAGGACTCACCGACGACGAGGAGTTCGGGCGTCAGAACGACCAGTCGCAGTGGCGGTATCTTAAGTCGAGGTTGAAAGATCTATTCAGGACAAAGACCCAGGCTGAATGGTGCGAGCTGATGGAAGCTACCGACGTGTGCTTCGCTCCGGTCCTTCCCATCAGCGAGGCGATCGTGCATCCCCACAACGTCCACAGGAAGACCTTTGTCGAGAACGAAGGCATTCCCCAGCCCGCGCCAGCGCCGCGCTTCAGCAGGACCCAACCGGTGATTCAGCGGCCACCCGCGCACGCGGGCCAACATACGGCTGAGGTGCTCCGCGACTGGGCTGGAGCCGATGCCGCGGAGATCAAGCGGCTGAAGGACTCTGGCGGCGTCCGGTAGGGCGACGGCGCGGCTAGCCTATCGGAGCCCCCCAGAGCACTTTGCCTTCGCCATCGAAGTCGAACTCCATGAGGCCGTCTGGTCTCAGTGGGGCATCGAGGCCGAGGGCAACCGGGATCTTCTGTGTGCTCCACTTTGAGATGTCGAGCATCAGCTCGGCGATCTGCTCGCGCGAGAAATGCTGGTGGAGTTGTTCGCGGAGGTCAGTGGTGATTGCCCCTGGTTGCGTGATGAACGCGTCCGTGAACAGAAGAGCGACCTTCTGGTGCTCGGGAAGGTCGCTGTCCTCATAGTGGTCGACCTTGTCAGCCATCGTCTCATCGAGGCCATGCTTCCGGGCAACGCCCAGGCGCAGAGACATTCAGGTGTGACAGTCGTGCTGGCGTCCGCAACGGAGCCGAACCAGCTCAGTCGTGATTGGGTCGAGGTTGTTAAGCTTCACGACCGCATCCTGGTAGGCATCGAGGCTCGCGCCCAGCTGGGGCTGATAGCGGCCGCTCTCGGGCGCGGGGATCTTGCGCTGCTTGGTCATTAGAGGTCCTTCTCCATGTCAAGAACTCGGTTGGAAGCTAGCATCAGGCGCTGATGGCCGTCGAGCACCAGGAGCGCGATGACGAAACCGTAGAACGCCTCGGGATCGAGATGAACGAGAACAGCGTCAGCGTCCTCTTTCGTGATGCCTCTTACATCTCCCACGAACTGCTCGGTGAATGCAAGGCACGCTTTCTCGGCCTCGCTGAACCGTTTGGAGTCGGGCCAGTATCGCAGGTCTCGGATTTTTTCCTCCGTCAGGCTTGCCGAGCGAGCTGCCGGTGCCCGCCTTTGGGCCTCGCCATCATCGCCGAGCAAGGCGGCAATGCGCAGCCGGCAAAGTTCAAGAATCTCAGGTTCGACAGTGTTCCAGACTTCTTCATGAAGCTCGCTAATTGGCTGTTGAACGCCGGGCGCCAGCATCGCGAGTATTTCTGAGAGGGCACTTGAGACGGCGGGCGGTCCTGCTTCTGGCTCGTCGGTCATAACCGCAAAGTAGGAACCACTGAACCGGCCGTCAAGCTCTTTGGGCGGCCCTGACTGCAGCCTTGGCGCTGCCAAAAGAGTCACGGAGCCTCGTGTCGTCGCTCAGCACATCGAGCGGCACCACGGCTTCCAGTGTGTTCTTGTCCTTCCGGAAGAGGTGTTCACATCTTCGATAACGAAGCGTAGCGTGGGGGGCCATGACTGAATCAGGGCCATATCAATCTATCGGAATTGTTGGAGGGGGCACGGCAGGGTATTTTGCAGCTCTCGCATTCAGGGCGCAGCTGCCTCATCTGTCGGTCACGTTAATCGAATCACCGGAAATTCCCATCATCGGTGTTGGTGAAGCCACGACGCCGGTGACCGTAAAGTTCCTACATAACTATCTCAAGAAGGACATCAACGAACTCTTCAAGATCATTGAGCCGACCTGGAAACTCGGCCTCAAGTTCGAGTGGGGTCTCCCCGGGGACTACTACTTCAACTACGCGTTCGACCCCGGACCGGTGTTGGAGGGCAACGTCTTCGAGTCGGATGTGAATTCGTATTCGCTCGGCTCACTGCTCATGTCGGCCGACAAGGTCCCGATGGTACGAGAGGGCGGGCGCATTATTTCGCTGTTGAACAGGGTCCCGTTCGCATATCACCTCGACAATGCGAAATTCGTTGAGTATTTGAAGGACCAGGCGGAAAAAGATGGAGTGGAGCGTGTCAACGGAACGATATCGGAAGTCAAGACGAGCGCTGACGGCGAGGAGGTCACCGAGCTCGTTCTCTCTGACGGCACTTCACGCTCTTTCGACCTATACATCGATTGTTCCGGTTATGGTTCACTGCTGCTCGAGAAGGCCGTCGGCTCCGAATATCTAACATTCAAGTCCAGCCTCTTTACAGACTCAGCCATCGTCGCCAACGTTCCTCACGGCGGCGACATCAAGCCGTACACGCGCGTCGAGTCGATGGAGTCAGGTTGGTGCTGGGGAATCCCCACGGTGGAATCCGACCATCGCGGGTACGTCTTCTCGTCTGACTTCATTTCCCCCGAGGATGCAGAGGCGGAGATGCGGAGCAAGAACCCCGGGATGAGTGACATCACTCTCGAGCTGGTGAAATTCCGCTCCGGGCGGCACTCCCACTTCTGGAAGGGCAACGTCGTGGGGATGGGCAATGCCTACGCGTTTGTCGAGCCGCTCGAGTCGACTGGCCTCCACATGATTATTCATGAGATAAACCAGCTGATCTTGAACTTCCCTTCCTCAAAGGCGGATACGGCCATCAAGCGGATTGTGAACCAGCGGCTGAACGATCATTGGGACTCAATCCGCTGGTACCTTGCGCTTCACTACAAGTTCAACAGACGGTTCAATACGCCGTTCTGGGAGACATGCAGGAACGACACGGACATCTCCGGGGCACAGGACCGCGTAGATATCTTCCAGGAGCGCGCGCCGCTTACGTACCGCCAGTCCCTCTTCCACCGGCCAGAGGAGATCTTCAGTGACTTCGGGTATGACGTCCTCTTACTCGGTCAGAAGGTGGAGGCGAAGTACGTCGAGCCCGGCGAGTCGAGAGCCGACTATGCAAAGCGAACAACCGCACTTAAGGAGATCGTGTCCCGAGCTGTCACCCAGGCCGAGGCGATCCAGGCGCTCCGCAATGGTCCCCCCGAGCTTCTCGAAAGCGTTGTATCCAGCGAGGGTACGTGGGGCACGTGGCCGTAGGGGTCGAGGGACCTTGTGCTGAGTGTGGAGTGCCGTGTTCTGCGTCGGGAAGACGGGGGGCGCGACGGTTAACCTGTCAGCCTCGCCCAGCCCGGTCCCCGGGCTGGAGGGCTCAATTATCAGATAGCGGTCTCTGTTGAACTTGAAGAACGGTGCCTCATATTCCGTTTGTTCGGCGGCGGCGGGTTTTGTGTACCACCGAGCTGATCCGGGTCACAGGCTAAGTGCAGACTGTCAGGATCAGGTGAAAACCGCTTCACGGGATGAACTATGCTACCGGGAGATGGGTTGGTGGGACGACTCGAAGCACCCGCTGCACGACAGCGTGGCGGTGCAGCCCGACAAGGAGCTAGCAACATGCTTAAGACGACCTCTGACATGGTTCCCGGCAGGGAAATTAGCGAAACGATAGGACTGGTAACGGCTAATGCGGTGCGCGCCCGCCACGTGGGTCGCGACGTGCTCGCCGGGCTGAAGAACCTCATCGGCGGCGAGATCGGCGCCTATCGTCAGCTTTTGACGGAATCCCGTCAGGAGGCTCTCGAACGACTCGATGAGGTTGCCGAGGAGATGGGGGCTGATGCAGTTGTCGCCCTCCGGCTCACTACCTCATCGGTTGCACAGTCATCGTCGGAGATCCTCGCTTACGGGACAGCGGTGAAGCTCAGGTAGCCGGCGTCCGACCGGTGAAAGTTGACTCTTCTGCAGAGCCCCATCTTCGGAACCTGGGCAGGGATGGTCGGCGGCACCACGAGTGGGGGCGCGTGCTGGATCGGCGAAACCGGTTGCCTGCCTCCGGGGCCAGGTGCGGACCGGCGCGGGATATGTGTCTGACAGTCCGCGGTTCCGAGTTGCTGTTAAGTTGATACGATCGGAGCTGAAGAATCAGGCGCTCGCCCTTCACAGGACAAGCGCCTCCAACAGACCGTTGGTTGCGACTAGGCGGGGTTCATCTCGAAGACCGCGAACTCCC
>DASCML010000169.1:0-10440 GCA_036010925.1 Dehalococcoidia bacterium
CAGCTAGAATGGGCGGGATTCAACAACCCAGGCACAGCACGCTGGATGTCAGGAGAAGGCAAGTGGTAACACCTCCCGAGGACGAGTATCTGCACGTCGAAGGTCACGAGAATGAGGGATTCTTCAACGACAATCTGTGGTTTTCCATCTGTGACCGCGAAGCGGACGTGTTTGGCGTCAATCACATCCACGCTACGAACAAGGGTTACGCCCGGTTCAGCACCTGTCTGGTCATCGACGGGCATCCGATGCCCTGGGCAAACAAGGCGCCCCTGACTGTCACCGGCAAGTTCGACAAGCTGACCGAGGGCAACATGACGTATGAGGTAGTGAAGCCCCTCGAACAGATTCGGATCACCCTGGACACACCCAAGTACGGTTACGACATCCTCTGGACCGGCCGCTTTCCGGTCTTCGATTACTTCGACCTCCCGAACAATCCCTTCACTCAAATCATGGACGGTCATTACGAGCAGGGGTTGCATGCGGTCGGTGAGTTTGAGGTGAGGGCCGGCCCACGCCAGGGGCGGCGGGAGATCAATTGTTACGCGCACAGGGACCACTCATGGACGCCCCGTTTCGAGGAGCCTTCGCCCTGGGAGTATGGGCCGGTTGACCGTCTTTCGAGCCTTGGGCATTTCTGGCCCTCGATCCAGACAGACACCATGCACCTCAACGCTATCGGCGGGTTGAACTCCGAGCGTTGGAAGCAGATGGAGGGACTCACGAGCCGTCCACCGGGAGCCGGCTTCCTTTCGAACAAAGATGGCAGCCGGCCCGTAAAGGACGCACTTGCGGAGGTTCGTCTCGAAGACGACGGCCGTACGGCGATGAGTTTTCTCTACGAGATCACTCTTCCGGACGGTGACGTGGTTCACGTCCGCACCGGGCGCAAGTACGCCCAGTCGGTTAACGGCCTGATGCGCGGCGAAAACGATGCCGAGTGCCGTATGGACTGCTATGAGGCCTTCTTCGATTTCGAGGTGAAGGAGAGCGGCGAACGGGGCTACGGGTGCGCGGAGTACTCAATCGCTCCGCCGAGCCCACGGTGGCGTTACTAACGGCCGGCAGTAGTTGACCAGCTAGAGGGGGGCGGACGCGCTCCTCGCTTAGTCCTCACTGATGCGCAAGCGAGACAGCGAGCTGCCTTAGAAGGCGTCTTTCGCTGCCTCGCGTCTCTGGCGGGAAGCCTAACCGTAAGCTTCCGGGGATTCTGCGATACAACGTTGGGCGTCGCGAATGGTGTTCGCCACCCGGGCACCTAATCCCATCGTGCACTTCGGCTCGAGGCCTAGGCGCTAGCCGAGACCCCTGGCGAGCGCTCCTCGGGAGTCAGAAGAGGCCAGGCGGAGTTTGCGCGCCTCTTGGTAGGCGGAGGAGTCATACCAGTCATGGAACGCCTGGTCGTCCTCGAACTTGAGGACGACCAGGCGGGAACCGTGCCAGTCGCCCTCGATGGCCTGGACGTTGTCGTCGACGACCAGTACCTCGCCGCGGACCCCCTGGAGCGTGGGGCCTGCGGCTTTGCCGTATGCCTCCATGCCTGCGGCGTCGGTGATTTCTTCTTGGACCACGAAATAGACAGACAAGATGGCCTCCAATCTCGCAAGCCGGTGTAGTTGGCGGGAGTTGGGCTCCCGCACGGCAGAGGAGATGCCCGTGTTAGGGTGCGAGCGTGGCGCCCAGCACGGAAAGTTTCAAGTACTTTGGTGCGCTGCGTGGAAAGCCCGGAGACTCCGTGGCGAACTCCTGGCACCCACACGGGTTAGCTGGCAGCTGGTTCAGTTGAAGGCGCCATGGCGATGCCCATCTGCATCGCTGCTTCGAGGAGCCTAGCTACCAGCGTGTAGTCGACGATCATTCCATCGTGCAGTTTGAAGAGACTGGAGATGTTGAACTCCAGCGTCTTGCCCGTCGGCTGCACGCCGATGAATTCATTTGAGTGGGTGGCCTTCATTCGCCACACGCCGCAGACCTCGTCGTCATCAGCGATGATCCTCAGGATTTTGAGCTGAATGTCCGGAAACGTAGCCCGGAAATTGGTGACGTGGTTAACGAGGCCTTCCCGCCCCCGAGCCGGGTTCGAGGGGTCTACCATGTCTTCGGCCGCGATCTCCGGTATTACCTCTAGCCTGCCTTTTGCGACAACTTCCTTCAGATAGGTGCGCATCACCTGTCGGGAACGCTCCTAAGTCATCGGTTTCCCCCTTGCTCTCCAACTCACCATTCTAGGTCGAGCGCCTCACGATAACAGACAGAAATGAGCCCGAAGGGCGGCGTCCAACTCCGGTTTCCAACGTGCTGCCCGACTTTGGCTCGATGGCGTGAGCCCACGTCAGGTCTGAATCGCTCGAACTGTCTCAAGTGCAGCGTCGCTGCTTGTATTGAAATAGCCAGCGGCCCCGAGCGTTGACCGCCGTGATGTCCTTGCGACGAGGAAGACAAAAAGAAGTTTCCGGACATGTTTGTCAGGAAGGTCTCCTCTCGAATGGATGACAATCTCGATATCTTGAGTGGCAGCTTCGTTCAGGACATAAGTGAGGTAGGTTCCCTGCTCCAGCGAACCGCCCGGGCCCGCCTCAGTCGTCTGCAACTAAAACGAGGGTACCCGTCGTAGACAAACTCCCACCCGTACCGTTCACTACGCATGTTCTGGCGCTCGTCTGTTTTCCTTCGACGCCGTGTATGCCATCTTCCGCCGTACCTGACAGCTGCCGGTAGGCTTCGACCAGGAGCGGCATCCCGTACATCCCACTGTGATTGAATGAGAGGCCGCCACCGTTGGTATTGATCGGCAATTTGCCTCCTGGCGCGGCGTGGCCATCCTTCCATAACGTGTGGCCTTCGCCGGGTGCAGTCAGGCCGAGCATCTCTGCGGTGATCGCGACGGTGATCGTGAACGAGTCGTAGATCATGGCCATTTCCATGTCGGCAGGGCCCAAACCGGCCATCGCGTAGGCGGCCTCCGCAGAACGAGAGGCTGAGGTGGCAGTGAAATCGTCCATCTCCAGCATGTTGCCGTGTCCCATGCTCTCCCCGGCTCCTGCAATCCAGACCGGTTTGGTTCGCAGGCTCGCCGCCACCTCAGGACTCGTTACCAGCACAGCGCCGCCGTGATCTGTGACCATGCAGCAGTGGAGGATGGTCAGCGGCCAGGTGATGAGGCGAGACTCCTCCACCTGGCCGACCGTGATTGGACCACCGAATGGGTGCTTCTCCTTGGAATACATGGCCGCCCGCGGATTGAGTGTCGCCCAGTCTCGAGTCACCTTGGCGATGTGTGCGTAGTCCTCGCGCCTGGTCCCGTAGCGATGCATGTGGCGCGTCATTGCGTGGGCGTAATTCGATGGCGCACCGCCCAGGCCGTAGGCCATCGTCATCTCCAGTGCGGGAGAGAGTGCGCCGGCGCCGCGCGCATAGTTGCCGGCGCCGCCAGCACCGACCCTCCGGGCTGAATGGCCGTTCTCGCCGTGGCTCACGAGGGCGATGTCGATGATGCCCGCGTGGATTGCAGCCATGGCGTGGTGCACGTGCATCTCGAAAGAGCAGCCACCCACGGATGTCGTGTCGATGTATTTCGGCTTGATTCCGAGATGCTCGGCAAGTTCTGTCGACCAACCTGCGGAAAAGACGCCCTCGATCTTCGAAATAGGAACCCCGGTCTGCTCGCTCAGGTTCTTGATCGCTTCGATGTGGAGTTGCAGCGAAGTGACGGGCTCCTCGAGGAAGCCGATTTCGTTGGCTTCTGCGGCGCCGACGATGGCCGCCGATTTGTACAGTTCTCCGGGCATTGGTTACTTACTCCTCCACCAGGCGCCAGAAGGGAATGAACGTTTCTTCATTGGCTTGTTCGAACTCGACTTTGACCGGCGCACCTATCTGGATCTCTTCGGGCTTGCCCGCATCTGCGCCGCGGAGCACGGTGAGCATCCGGTCGCCTTCTTTGAGGTCGATGTAGGCGGTCACATAGGGTGCTTCTTCAGCCCATGGCCCGAAGGTGAGGTGCTGGACGGCAAAAGTGTGTACGGTGCCCTCGCCGCTCGCCTCGATCCACTCGAGGTTCATCGAGTGGCACGTTGGACAAATATGGCGCGGGTACCAGTGGACACGATTACAATCCTGGCAACGCGGCAGCATCAGTTTTCCCTTCCTGGCACCTTCCCAGAACGGGCGCGTGTGGACCCCTTGGGTCGGGATCGGTTTGTTATAGGCCATGGGCTTCTTCCCCCTCGTTCCGGTCTTCCCAAAAAGCCAACATGACGTGCGATTCAGCCTTTCGGGTGTGCCGACGGTATTGTTCACACCCGAACAGACGGCCGACGAATACCTGGTGTCTCGCAGCGAATCTATCAGGTTTCGGTCTGGTCGTTCTTCTCGTCTCCTGTGTCTTGCGTACCCGGGTCGCTGAGTGGGGCCGCCAAGGCTTCTGACGCGTCGACGATAGTGGAATGGCTTCGACAACGAATTGAGAGGGTCTCACTGTGGAGCCACCCGCCAGTCTTTCCCGAGCTTGTGACCGGGAAGCTCACCGTTCTGGAGTTTGCGAAGCACGACCTGCTGGTTGAGCTTCAGTTTTCTTGCAACTTCGGCTGATGTTAGAAAGTCGACGTCGCTGAGACTACTCCTGGTAGGTCTCCTGCCGGATCTTGCTTCTCGCTTAGAAGCGCCCCCGAACTTTACAGTTTGAGCGAGGTGCGCCGCTACCGGGCGCCACCACGCTCCGGTGCCGCCCGGTAGTGGGAGCTGGGTCTGGCGCGCTGCAATCGGAGGGGGCAGACCCAACTGAAAGCATTGATTCCTGAAGGAGGCCTGCCCTCTGCCGGCGTTCGACAATATCTTCAAAAGGCCGCGTTGATAAAATACTCGGCCGACTCTCTAGCATTCAACGCTAGCTACCAAGCATGGGGAGGACTCGATGTTCTCTACGTATCAATGATGTGACGTCGAATTTCACGACAGAAACAACCGAAGGACTTCACGCCGGTTTGCACCACCGAGTTTGGTGCGGTTGCGAGCCTCAAGCCTGAGTTCGACAAGCGCAACTGCAAGATCGTCGGCATCAGCGTGGACGGTGTGAACGATCACAAGGCGTGGTCGAAGGACATTAAGGAGTCGCAGGATCACGCAGTTAACTACTCAATGATCGGGGCCCCGAACCTCGACGTTGTCAAGGCCTTTGACATGCTGCCAGCCGATGCCGGTGACACGTCAGAAGGGCGGTCTGCGATGGACAACGTAACCGCTAGGTCCGCGTTTATCATTGGCCCGGACAATAAGATCAAAGCGACCCTCACGTACCTGATGACAACCGGGCGTAATTTCATACAAATTCTCCGACTTCTGGACTCATGTCAGCTCACGGCCGCAGAACAGGTAGCTACCCCTGCTAACTGGAATCAGGGTGAGAAAATAATCATCGTCCCGGTCGTCTCCAACGAGGCAGTTGCTGAGAAGTACCCAGAAGGCTGGGAGTCACCGCTCCCCTATCTCAGGCTGGTAAAGCAGCCGACTCGCAACTAACGTCGCCGGCCGACCGGCGACTCGAAACGTAGTCGTGAAGTTCGCATTTTCTTCCCGCCAAGGAGTGGAAAATGAGGAAGTGGCTCGATTCAGGGCGCCACCATTGTCATCGGGCGCCCGCCGAATTAATTTGAAAGTGCCGAGGGCGCGGCGCTAGACTCGGGTCGAGGTGGGCGCTCCAGCTACCGGCAGCGACCCAAGAGGGAGTAGGTCTCGCTGCTTACTGACTATCTGACTGGCCGGACGGTGCCCCACACGCCACGTGAAGAAGTTCGCCAGGAGGCAGCTCGGTTTCTCGTGGAGTCCCTGGGCTATCCCAAGGAGACCTTGGCCGCTGACGTCTCCTTGAGCAATGGCCACCGGGATTCTTTCGTTGCCGACTTGCTCGTGGGTCAGCCCGAGGATGGCTCTCCGGTCATCGTTGTTGACGTGTTCCCGCCCGGGAGTACTCCACCGCAGCAAATCCCTCCGGCTGTGGCCGACTCAGGGGCCAGGTTCTACTTCTGGTTCGACGGCTTCAGCGATTACCCGGGACGGGCGCCCAGCTGGGGGTCTCGCTACTTCGAACGCCAGAGCGACGGCTACTACGTGACGGTTCCCAGCATTCCTCACCATCACAGGCCGCTGAGGCCCAGAAAGCGGCGACCACCGACGCGTCATAAGTGCCCGAGCTGCGGAAAACCTCTCGATAATTTCTGCATGGTCCCGTGTATGGACAATTGTCCCGGCTGGACCTGCGCGTGGTTCAGGATCCTGCATTGCCGCGAATGTGATAAGAGCTTTCCCCGCCCCCGGGGCAATCGCCCCTGAATCGGCCCGGGGGAGAGGTCTCGGAGAGGTCGGTTCAGTCGGCGAAACCGATATAGCGGACGAAGTGGTCGTTCGGCTCCCGCTGGGACTCAACTGAGTTCGCGCCGAAATCGTCATCTGGATAGCACATGACAATGCAGGTCATAATTCCGTGTTCCTTTGTGCTGCGTTGTTGGCACGGTCAAGCGACTCGCTGGTGGGCATGTAGACAGGCCAGGGCTGGGTGTTCATGGACGACGGCACGCCGTTTTCTACTTCGATGGCTCATCGATGACTTCGCGACGAATCGGGACCTTCTTGTAGCTAGGCACACTTCACCGTTCTTTGACCAAGGTTTCAAACTCCATCCGGAATTCAACCTCAGGTTGCTTTCACGCGTACTTCGTCCGAGCCCAGGAGTCGGTTTCAGTATCTCGGTTCGCTCAGTGCCATCGGGGTTCGCATCCATCGGTTGCTTCGTTTCGCTTATACATCGAGCCTAGCCGGCACGGAGGTCAGCCCCATGGAATCTCAATTCGGAGTGCTGGTTCGGTGGGCGCTTAGGTCTCCCGGGTCGCTTCACCCAGGCCTGGCTCGGAACGGCGCCCGATGCGAAGTGCGACCGTGTTGATTGCGAGCACAACTAGGGACCCGAGTATGGCGAGCGTCACCGCAGCAGGGATGGAGCCATCCGGGCTTCCTAGCGTCGTGCCATCGAGACCCTCGGGCCAGGGCCAGAGAACCCGCGTCGATCCGAACATCAGACCGATCAGTGCGGCCATTACAGAGTCATAGTGATGGTGCAAAGCCCAGTGCAACACCTGCGAGAACAGGGCCAAGCCGAGGGTAGCCCCGGCCACGAACACTAGGATAGGCAAGGCGTCACGACCAGTGACGGCGTCGAGTACCGGACTGTACATGCCGATCATGACAAGAATCAGAGAGCCGCTGATGCCGGGCAGGATCATGGCGGAGATTGCCACTGCACCGGACAGGAAGAACGCCCAGAAAGCAGCGTCGTCCACCTGCCCCACCGAATCCTCTGACGTCCCGTCGCGCAGGCCGAGCAGTACGAACGCCACGGCACCAACGGCCACCATGGTCAGCAACCTCGGCGGATCGCGTCGCTCGAGCAGCCGCCACGCGACGAGAATCGAGCTGGCGACCAAGCCCAAGAAGAGCGCTGCAATTTCGATAGGGTGGTCATCGAGCTGGGTTTCGATCAGATTTGCGAGGGAGGCGATCGCGAACACCATGCCCGCGAGCAGAGGGAGGATAAAGACCCACTCGACGCGCTTCACCAACTCGAGGCCACCGTCCAGATCACCTCGTACGAAACGTCCGAGCGCCGCGCTGCCCGACCGCAAGGCGTCCACTAACCGCCGGTAAATCCCGAGTACCAATGCCACGGTTCCGCCCGAGATCCCCGGCACGACGTCGGCGGCGCCCATGAGGAATCCTCGGAAGATGGTGCCGACGACCCTCGCGATCATTAGACGAGTTTACACAGGGCCGTGGGAAGCCACCGTAGCAGGGGCAGCACCCGGGCTGTGGCGAGACCATTCTCGCGGGCCAAAGAGAGGAGCTATTCCATTTGCAATATCTAGAGTGAGATAATTAGTATCTTGATAAGGTATATGCCACGTTTGTGGGAGATCGCGGCCGGATCGTCGTTCCTGCTGAGGTACGAAAGCGTGCCGGACTTCGGGAAAAGACGCCACTGGTCCTCTTGGATACGCCCGGTGGTCTCATCCTGTTAACGCGGGAGCAGCTTCGGGATCGAGTCCGTGGCGAGCTAGCAGGTCTAGGTCTAGACCTTGTGGCCGATCTCCTCGCAGACCGACGCCACGCAGCTGCGGCCGAGGACCTAAATTGAGTGTTTTGGATGCTTCCGCCATTCTGGCGTTCGTTCAGCGGGAAGATGGCTCTGACGCTGTCGAAGCGGCTTTGTCAGAGAAACCTCGCTGCGGGGCCGCGAACTGGTCCGAAGTTGCCCAGAAGGTGCTCATAGCCGGTCGCGACTGGTACCTGGTGAGGGCGCTGCTCGAAAGCTACAAAATCGCGATCGAGCCGGTGGATAGCGAAGACGCTGAGTGGGCGACCCGCCGTTGGAGGTGTGGGGAAGGGCTGTCACTGGCAGACCGCCTCTGCTTGGCGCTCGCATATCGCGTCGACGCGGAGGTTCTCACAGCAGACGTGAAATGGAGTTCAAGCGGCCGGGTCAGGCAGATCCGCTGAGATTCCCGGTGACCTATTCCCATCCGTAGGGAGCGTACGGCCCCACCAGTACGAACTCGATGTTGCCCACGCCGCGACTCTCTCCCTCGTCTGATCGCTCGATAAACTCGCAGACGTTTTCGGCTCCAGTCGCGTTCGCCCAGACCGTCCCATCAGGCAGTGTTAACTCCGTTGGCTGCTTCCTGAGGTCAGCCTCGAATGTCTCGAATGCCAATGGACCCCTGTAGACGCCTTGGCCCTGACCGTCGGTCCAGTTGCTGATGTCCGGACGTTGGGGCGCCGCGATCCGGTGAAATTCATGCTCTCTCTGTTGCCCGTGTTCGTCCGTCAGCTGGAGCCTGCCGCTCTTGAGGATTCTCGTGTTCGGCTCATATTGGAGATCGTGTTTGACATCGACCAGCTTGATGGGGTCCCTCTTCTCCCCAAAGCCGTAATCAACCCGGCCTTCGAAGGGCGTACCAAACATCTCGTTCATCTCGACCACTTTTCCCTCGCTCGACTCGTGCCAGCCATAGAACGCTGAGTGGTCGCCAAAGTTGACGAGTGCCCAGAACCGCATGGCGAAGCGGTGTTCTTGGGGCTCGGGCGGCGGCATAAACTCGCGAACGGAGGGCCCAAGCGGTGACCAGCGGTTCTGCGCGTAGATGCCCCAGGAGTGGTCCCGGCAGGCGGTCCACGAATCAGTGTCGACCTCGATGCGTTCGCCTCTGAAATCGATCCAGCCTCGCCCGGTTCCGATTTGTGTGATTCGAGTCTGGTCGTTGATGACCCTTCCCCATCGCTCGGCCCGGTGATGCGCTTCTTCGAACGGGGGGGCGGTCGCGAGGAAGGTCAGGTCAAACGAAACGTCCGAGTCGTTGTCGCCGAGCGCGAAGTTAACTTCGCGAAACGGTTCGACGAATGTATGTTTTAGAGGCCCGACGTTCAGGTCCCAGTTAGGCCGCAGTTGGCGGGACAGGTGAACGTAATAGTGGCGCCCGCCGTCGTACATTAAGCCGACCGATGCATCGATCACGTCGCTGTTTGGGAACATTCGTTTCCAGATGTACAACACATAATCGCCCGATTCTCGATAGATCTGATCCCAGTATCCTTCGCTCCACAATAGATCTGTGCTCGGGAGCCTGTTTATTGGATAGGCGGTCTGATGGACTGGATACTCGTCGTAGGGGGTAAGCATCAGGGACACCCTCGGGGTTTGCGTGGACGGCGAAGCGGACCCGCCCGTACGCGTCGCTCTAGTCGAGCGAACGGACGACCGGAACAGCGTAGATTAGCTGTCAAGCAGGCGCGGCCAGGCTCGAGCATCGGCGGAGCCCTGCGCTCATCCGCAGCAGGTTCACTTCCGTAGAGTTCTCGAACTAGGATGGTCCGTCGCCACGCGACCGGCGATCTTGGAATTCTGCCTTACCGGTGATCCCAGTCATACAGCCGCCAACCGGTGTCCGCGTAAGAATGCAGGTTGCTGGCATTTCGCGCGGGGAGGTGGACGCATGAGGCCTTATCCCGATGAAATCATTCAGGGACTCAGATGGTCCCTGGAAAACGCAATAATCCCGGACCTGACAGAAGACTGGACGAAACAGGTGGCGGCCAACTGTCTCACGCTACTGAACATCTTGGAACTCCGTTGGGAGAACGAGCCTGTTCTACTGGCGGAAGACATAGACGACATGCGCGGTCTCTTTGAAGAATCGCTATCCGCCTTCGGGCACCCCCCCTTGTCGGACAACGCCCGAGTCTCTGCTCTTGGACAAGAGCTGAGGCAAACTCTGGGCGCTGATTATTCGGTCGATGATGGCAGCGGACCGTTCGTCCGGCTGGCGACAGAGAATGAAGCCTGTCGCGGAATGCTGATCAAACTAATCGATGGCCTCGAAGACGCAGCAGAGG
>DASCML010000170.1:0-4957 GCA_036010925.1 Dehalococcoidia bacterium
TGGCCAATGTGCTGGACACCGCCAAACCGAACCAGATCATCGCGGTCTGGCTGCTAGCCGATGGCTCCGATGTGATGCTGTTCAGGACGACCGACGCTATCGCTGGCTACAAGCGGACGTCGACGGTAGCAGAACAGATCGCTTCGAGTAGGCCGGTCAGCTACGCCGCTTTCATAACCTGGAGAAATCTCCTTGAGCGTGAGGGCCCAAGGCGCCCGGACCCTGATCGACCCGGGGCTCCAAACTCGCTTCGTGGGGAGGACTGGAAGTTCGGCTTCTCGGCGAGCCGCTGCGACGCCTGCGGCTGGCGCCACCTGCCGCCAGCCCGCGTCTGCGTGAACTGCCACTCTGTCGACAAGATGTCGCGCGAGCGAGTGGCCGACCTGACAGCGGTCGTCGCAACCTACACGGTGGACCGTCTTGCATTCTCGCCGGCCCCTCCTCTCGTTGCAGCTGTCATCGATTTCGACGGCGGCGGTCGCTTCAACAGCGAGATGACCGACGTCGACCATGAGAAGCTCGCAATCGGTGATTTAGTCGAGATGACATTCCGGCGGTTATATACTGTGGAAAACATCCACAATTATTTCTGGAAATCGCGTCCAATCAGGAGGGCTAACTGAATGAGTTCAAAAGGCATTATGGACCGCGTCGCTATCGTCGGGATGGGCTGCACGCCGTTCGGCGAGCATTGGGACAAGAGCGTTGACGATATGCTGATTGAAGCGGCAGAGGGCGCAATCGAGTCGGCCGGGGTCGCCATGGACGATATCGACGCTTTCTGGCTCGGCACAGCTGGGTCGGGCGTCAGCGGTCTAACCTTGTCGCGTCCGTTGAAGATCGATTACAAGCCGGTCAGCCGCAACGAAAATATGTGTGCGACCGGCTCGGAGTCATTCCGGAACGCCTGCTATGCGGTCGCCTCGGGCGCGTATGACGTGGTTATGGCGATCGGGGTGGAAAAACTGAAGGATTCCGGCTACTCGGGACTCGTCAGTAGCCGCCCTACTGACGATGGGACCAGCTCCGGTACGTCTGCCCCGGCGAACTTCAGCCTGCTGGCGCCGGCTTACTCCAACAAGTACGACGTGCCAATGGACCAGCTCAAGGACACGATGACCCGTATCGCCTGGAAAAACCACAAGAACGGCTCCCTTAACCCGCGGGCTCAGTTCAAGAAGGAAGTCTCGAAGGAGACTATCGCGAACTCGCCCCTGATCGCCGGCAACCTGGGTATCTTCGATTGCTCCGGTGTCTCCGATGGATCGGCGGCAGCGGTTATCGTCCGAGTCGAAGACGCGCATAAATACACCGATCAGCCTCTATATGTGAAAGCTCTCTCGTTCGTGGCCGGCCCCGGCCGCGGCCCCATCGATCCCGAGTACGACTACACGACGTTCGATGAGTGTGTAGCCGTGGCCAAAGACGCCTACGAACAGTGTGGGATCACCGATCCGAAGAACCAGCTTGCCATGGCCGAGGTTCACGACTGCTTTACCCCGACAGAACTAGTACTCATGGAGGACCTCGGGTTCTCGGAGCGCGGTGAGGGGTGGAAAGACGTGATGGACGGCACTTTCGACCTCGACGGTGAACTGCCTGTAAACCCGGATGGCGGGCTGAAGTCCTTCGGCCATCCGATTGGCGCTTCCGGATTGCGGATGCTCTTCGAGTGCTGGCTGCAGCTTCGCGGCGAGGCCGGAGACCGCCAGATCCAGAACGACAAGAAGCTTGCGCTGACGCACAACCTCGGTGGTGCGCCCGGCAACTGCGTATCGTTCATCTCGATCGTCGGTTCCGCACCCGGCCTCTAGACCGAGAACAAAACGGCGAAGTCCTAAGAAGAGGACCGGGCAACCGGTCCTCTTCTTAGGACTGCTAGGCTGACGCCCTCTGAGGGGGCATGTCATGAAAGTTGCCGAGGCAATCGCGAAGGTTCTGAAGGCGGAAGGAACAGAGATCCTCTTTGCCTACCCGGTCAATCCGATCATCGAAGCCGCGGCCAGGGAGGACATTCGAACCGTCATCGTGCGTCAGGAGCGGGTCGGCCTCCACATGGCCGATGCCTATTCGCGCCTTTCGTCAGGAGACCGTATAGGCGTGTTCTGTATGCAGAATGGGCCCGGGTCCGAGAATGCGTTTGGCGGAATCGCCCAGGCGTTCTCCGAATCTGTCCCGATCCTGGTGATGCCTGGTGGTTACGCTCGACGGCGCGCCCACTACTACCCGAACTTCAGTTCCACGCTCAACATGCGGAATATTACGAAGTCGGCTGAACCTCTCACGATGGGCCGTGCCCTTCCAGAAGTGATGAGACGTACTTTCTTCCACCTTCGGAACGGTCGCCCGGGTCCGGTCTTGGTTGAGGTGCCGGGTGACGTTTTCGGCGAGGATGTACCGGAAGACTGGCAGTACGTCCCGAGCTTCGCGACCCGAACGGCACCCGACCCGGCCGCGGTAGAGGATGCGGCGCGGCTCATCTCTGAAGCTGAACGGCCGGTGATCTACGCCGGCCAGGGAGTGCACTACGCACGCGCCTGGGGGGAACTCAAGACCCTGGCGGAGACCTGGAACATACCGGTCACTACCAGCATGGAGGGCAAGAGTGCGTTCCCTGAGAACCACCCGCTCTCGCTGGGCTCCGGGGGACGGTCAAACCCACGGGCTGTGATCGCTTACCTCAACGAAGCCGACTTGATATTCGGAATTGGTTGCAGTTTCGCGCTGACCGGATTCGGGGTGCAGATCCCTCGCGGTAAGACCGTCATTCACTCGACTCTCGATCCACTCGACCTGAACAAGGACGTTGCGGCACAGCACGCCATGATCGGCGATGCCCAGCTGACGTTGCAGGCCCTGAATCAAGCACTGGTCGACAAGCCCCGCCAGGGGGCGGATGCGAGGGCCGATGTGCCGTCGGAGATTGCCTCTGTGAAGGAGGAGTGGCTTGCCGAATGGATGCCTAAGCTTACAAACAACGAGGCGCCGATCAATCCGTATCGTGTTCTCTGGGAACTGAACAGCATCGTCGACAAGGACAACACCGTCATCACCCATGATGCCGGCAGTCCACGCGATCAGACCACGCCTTTCTGGGAGGCGACCGCTCCCCTGAGCTACATCGGCTGGGGAAAGACCACGCAGCTTGGCTACGGACTTGGGCTGGCGATGGGTGCAAAGCTGGCCCAGCCCGAGAAGCTCTGCATAAACGTCTGGGGTGATGCTGCGATCGGCTTCACGGGGATGGATTTCGAGACCGCTGTTCGCGAACGAATTCCCATCCTTTCGATTCTCTTCAACAATTTCTCGATGGCTATCGAGCTGCCGATCATGCAGGTCTCTACGGAGAAGTATCGGGCCACCGACATTTCCGGAAACTACGCCGACATGGCCAAGGCTTTCGGCGGATACGGTGAACGTGTAACAGATCCGGCCGGTATCCGTGACGCGATCCAGCGAGGGATCAACGCCACAGAGGAGGGGAAGCCGGCGCTTCTCGAGTTCATCACAGACAAAGAGATTTCGATCTCCCAGGGATAGAGTGCCTTCGCCATGTGCTCCCGCGGGTTCTCCTGTCTTTCCGTCCGCGCACGAATCGGAGGCCCGACTGGATTTCGTCTAGCGCGCAGACCCTGTGTCTACCCAGTCTTCCGGAAGTATTAGTCGTGAGTCGCTGGCCAGGCGAACCGGAGGGAGTCCCTCTCCGGAAGCTGTGAGCTGAACCGGGCGAACGCTTTTCGGGCCGCCTCCGCGTTCTGGATGAAAGCGATGGCAAGTTCCGGGAGGGGTATTGGCTGGTTCGCTCTCGGTTCTGCAGCCGACAGGCAGCTCTCCGAGGGCGCTGGCGAAACTGTCCGGCGCATTTCTGCTGACCGCGATCGTTCCTTCTCGCAGCCCGAGTTTCTCTGGAAACAGGCCTCCGGATAGCCGACATCCTTTCAATCGTAAATAAACCTGTGAGCAAGGATGATCTGGGGCCCGCTGGGTATCGACGAGGGCTTGCATGGGTCACTACGATGGAACTATGAGAGCGACCTTGTTCCTGCTTGTGCCAGTGGCCTGGGGCCTTGTGTGGATCCTGATCAGGATCGCAATGACTGCGCGAGTGGCTTCCCAAAAAGAAAGAACGAAGACTGTGGAGGGCCGCTGGCGGGACCCCGGCGAGCCTGCGCCAATTCGCCTCAACGAGGATGATCCCCCCTGCGGACGGCACGGGGTGCATCTTTTCCTGAAGACCTTTGGCGGTGAACGTAACTGCCGTCACTGTGCCGCGGTCGCCCAGGAGCAGAAGATGGCCGAACGGGAGGCCGCCGTGCACGAGGCCGAACGGCAGGTCCAGCAGGATAACGGCGACTCGACTGCTTAGGCTTTCAGTGTCGAAATCCACCAGGTAGCAGTTTTTCGACTCTAGCGGTAACTGCCCAGTCCGAAAGCGAGAACCCTCGAAGCGTGTGACGGTGCGGGCGGAAGATTCGGCAGTGAAAAGGACGTGACCGTCAGCACGCGCACGGGGCACACACCGGTCCCTGGGCTTTGCGCCGAATTCGACTGGGTCTCTGTTGCCCCGAATCAACTCTTGGTGATCTTGTCGACCTCGACCAATTCCTCGGCAGTCAGCCGCCATTCTCCGCCTGCTACGTTGGACTCCACCTGCTCGGGGGTAGTGGCGCCCGCGATGACACTCCCAACATGGGGAAGGCTGGCGAGCCACCCTATCGCAAGGTCGACCAGAGAGTGGCCCCGATCGGTTGCTAAGGTTTCCAGGGCTTCCAGGATGTCCCAGTTTCGGTCCGTCATCATCCGGTCGGCGAGTGGTCCAGCCTGGGTCAGCCTTGCCCCCTCTGGCATTGCTTCGCCACGGCGATACTTGCCAGTCAGGAACCCGCTGGCCAGGGGGAAATATGGCAGAACACTGAGGCCGTAAGCGTTGCAAGCCGGCACAAGTTCATCCTCTACG
>DASCML010000171.1:0-7924 GCA_036010925.1 Dehalococcoidia bacterium
CGATTTCTTTCAATGGTCCCGACCACCACGTAGTCTGCGTCCAGCTGCCTCAGAGCTTCGAGTGATGTGGATGCGTCCGCGGCAATGTACACGGTGTCGACGAGATCCTGCCGCCGCCCCAACTCCGTGCGAATCCCGGCTCCGCGCCACTGGACCTCGTGGTCGTGCCAGCCGATCGGAGTTTGCCGACCGGTCCACGAGCTAACTCGAGATGCGTAGGTGTAATCTACGCGACCGTTCGTGATCACCAGGGCTCCGTCCTCGCCCCGAGCCCATGCACGCCCCGAGGCTTCCACGACGATCGCATCATGCTCGACTGATTCCCCGATCCACTTAACGAGAGCAAATTCCTCCGGGTTCGCTCGGGCGAGGGCTGAAAGTCCGTCGAGGCTCCGGCTCGCATCGAAGCCCCCGGTGCGGTTGGGTATGGCGATGATTGGGTAAACAAGCGATGAGGCGAGAAGCAGGGTACCGGCTGATAGCGCCAACCTGGGTGCCGCCTGGCGAGTCGAAAAAGAGGCCCGTGCGGCCCCCACGAGACCCACGCCACCGGCTATAGAGAGGATGATCCACGCCTGGTAGCTTAGCTTGAAGGCCGTGTTCATCCGCGGCAAACTGCCAAAAAAGATATCGCGGATCAGGAAGAGTTCGGTCCCTAGGAGCAGCAGGATGCCTCCTCCGGCGAGAGCGAGCACGGGGGCGGCGCCGTGCCTGCGCAGAGCCCCTGCCAGGGCCGCGGATGTGAGGGCGGCGGTGAGCAGGCTGTAAAGAGCCAGCGTTACCCAGCCGCCGTCTCCCCTCTCAGAGAATGCGGCATTGAGATGGTCCGGTACCCAGTTCCCCCCGGCTTCCCAGAATCGAAGGGTCCACGCTACCCACGCCACAAGTGGGACGACAACGACCGTCGCACCGGCCGCCAGCGTCACTGGCGACGTCAATCGGCGCCAGGACGGAATCGCCCATGTCAGCATGGCTGCGGATGCGATCAGGAGCGTTCCGAATTGCAGGAACGCGTGGGCGGGCTTCGTTCCCTCGCCGGTGAATGCGTACAGCCCCTCGGCTTGGGAACTGAAGGTCCGGTACCACGGCAAATACAGGAGAGTTGCCAGTATGAAGAGAGGCACAAGATAGCCAATCACACCTAGCAGGGCCGTTGGTCCCCGGGTCCGAATGCTCCCGGCCGCAACCGCAACCGCAAAGAGGCCACTGAAGGTGAGTAGGTCCCAGGCGTTCTGGAACGCTAGTGCGCCGAAGATGATCGCGAGGACAACGGTTGTAGTGGGGTCCTTGAGGTGCCACGCCGCCGTCGCCTGGCGCCGCGACCGCCAGGCGACGGCGGCCACGCCGGTCGCGAGGATGACAAGCGGGATTGCCATCAGGTGTGGATGGAGGTCGCCGAGAAGGAAGCTGAAAACCGGAAACTCAATGATGGTCCCCGGGATGATCCGGGTGTCACGGAACCAGAACCAGAATTCGGTCGGGTACCAGGCGGTCGTGCGGGGCGAGGGTCCAAGGTAACAGTCGCTCGTCTCCCCTTCGTGGCAGGGAAGCAAAGTCTCAAGTCCAACTGCTTCGTAGATTTCACGGTCGTACTGTTCGTGTGCTGCGGTCAGTTCGAACACGCCGGCCAAGGACCCGGCGCCTAGGAGGAGGAGGATGGCCGCCCCCGAAGCCACGACTGGCCAGTGCTGCCGGCCGCCTCCCAGTGCCCAACGGGCCAGCGCGGCGGCCACCGAGGCGATCGCGACTGCACTCGCGCCGAAGGTCCATGCCAGCGCAAGATTGTAGCCGGTGGTTGAGGAAACTCCGCCGAGTTCCGTCAGCACCCCAGCCTGGAGATAGCCAAAGTAGTAGTAGCTGGCTTCTTCGCCCGCGAGCCACGGGTCGTGAGGCGGGTAGGCCTCCGACGTGATTGTGGCATTGAGATACATGACGTCCATCGGTTGCTCGGTTTGCCAGATTCCCGGCAGGTACGAGCGATAAAGAGCAAAGCCGCAGAAGACGATCGAGAAGACCATTAGCGACGCAAGGATCCCGAACCGGGCTCTTCGGAGTGTCGGCAAGATGCGCGGATCCCGTCCGATTGCCCAGAGGCCGAACAGGAGGATCAGCCCGGCCGCAATGACATAGCCTCCCCGCCCACGCTCCAGGACGCCCGCCACCCTGAGGAGGAAGTAGGCATAACCGACGAGTACTAGGCCGAACGGAAATGCGAGTCCGGCGCCGGCGTCGGGGAACCTTCGGAAGACCCGGGCCGTGAGGGGCAGGGCCATCACCCAGAGCGCGATCGAAGCCAGCCAGAATGCGAAGAGTGGCATTTTTCTTTAGCCTCCGGGGCGGCCTGTGAGCATGATCGACCTAGTCTCCCAGCACCGAATCAACGAAGGCCTCGGCGTCGAAGACCGAGAGATCCTCGAGATGCTCGCCGGTGCCGATAAATCTGACCGGGATTCTAAGGTCGTGGGAGATTGCGAAGGCAACTCCCCCTTTCGCCGTGCCGTCGAGTTTCGCTAGGATTATTCCCGTCACCCCAACGGTTTCGGTGAATGTCCGTGCTTGTGCAATGCCGTTCTGACCCGTTGTGGCGTCGAGCACGAGCAGGGTCTCTCTGGGCCCGTTCTCGAACTTTCTCTCCACAATGCGACTAATCTTCTTGAGTTCCTCCATCAGGTTCGCCTTTGTGTGAAGCCTCCCTGCTGTGTCTACGATCACGACGTCGGTGCCGGCCTTCTCCGCGGCCTCGAGCGTGTCGAAGACGACGGCGCCAGGGTCCGCTCCATCCTGGTGGGCAACTACCCGTACACCGGTCCGTGTTCCCCACTCTTTGAGTTGCTCGATCGCTGCTGCGCGAAAGGTGTCCGCGGCGGCGAGCATCACGGTCGCTCCATCGCTGGTGAGCGCTGCTGCGAGCTTGGCGATGCTTGTCGTTTTGCCGGCGCCGTTGATGCCAACCACCAGCAAAACGAGTGGGTCTCCCTCGGCTCTTTCCTCCCAGGCGGGCGTCCTCGCAGACGGGGCAACGAGGATGGCAACGAGTTCCTCTCGGAGCAGCTCCCTGACTAGTGACGCCTGTTTGATGCCCTCAGCCTTGGCTCGGGCCCTGAGGTTCTCCACTACGGTTTCCGCGGTCGGAAGGCCGGCATCCGCCCCAATCAGGATCTCTTCAATCTCCTCCCAGAGCTCATCACCGAAATCTCGCTTCTCAAAGACGCTGCCCAGGCGACCAAGCAGACCCCGGCGGGAACGCGCCAAAGCCCGAGCGGTCTGCTCGTGAATCTCGGCCACTTCGTACGGGGCAAACTTCGCCGAATCGGTCTCGGTGCCGTTCGAATCGTCGGTCAGTTCGGACCTTCGGTGCCAGAATCGCACGAATGCCCCCACACGTTAGTTAAAGCGATGGTAAGAGCGGGTCCGGCAAGGATCAGTAGGCAGCCGGGCTCCAGAGCTACCTGTCGGCGACGTTGTCTGGCAGCTCATCGAGGTTCACGGACAAGACCTTTGAAACCGAGTCGGAGCCCATGGAGACACCATAGACCGCGTTTGTTTGCTCAATTGTGCGCCGGTTATGTGTCACCACAAGGAACTGGGTCTTTCCAGAGAGCTCCGTGAGTGCGTTGGTAAAGCGGGCGACGTTGGCCTCGTCGAGGGCCGCATCGACTTCGTCAAGAACGCAGAAGGGGGCCGGATTCACTGTAAGCAGTGCGAACAACAGGGCCACGGCGGTCAGCGACCGCTCACCACCGGAAAGCAGGCTGAGACTGTTCAGACGTTTGCCCGGCGGCTGAGCCTCGATGTCGATTCCGGTCTCCGCGAGGTTGTCTCGTTCGGTCAAGACCAGTCGGGCAGTTCCGCCACCAAAGAATGCTGTGAAGTACTCGCCGAAGGCGGCGTCGACCTTGTCGAAAGCTGCGCTGAAGCGAATGCGAATCTCCTCGTTCAGTTCTGCAATCACAACTTGGAGCTGCTCCTCGGCTTCAGTCAGGTCATTCAGCTGTCCGGACAGGAACTCGTGACGTTTCTCTGTTTCGCGGAAGTCCTCGGGGGCCTCCTCGTTAACCGGCCCGAGTTTCCGAATCTTCCTTCGTAGCTCCTCGATTCGACTCTTGGCCTCTGAGAGATCGAGCTCGGCGCCTCCTTGGATGGGAGCCGAAGTGGTGTTCGGCACATCCTCCATCGGGACGACGCACCCCGCGTGGTCCGGGGCCAAGCCCTCGCGCGCCATCTCTTCGCGCAGGAGCTCTAGGTGCTCAGTCAGCCGAGCGACCTCGGCCTCTAGGTCGAGGCGGAGCTTCTCCAATCGGAGGAGGTCGGCCTGGGCCTCATTCAGCTCGTCGTTGACCTGCCGCTCGTGCGATTCGAGACGAGTCAGCTCATCCCTGTCCGGAGCCGAGTCATCTGTCTCGGATGCCCTGGCGGCGATCAGGGTCTCGTGTTCTTCTTCCTGACTGGTTATCCGACTTGAGATTGTCGCTGCTTCGGCCTCCAGGCGTTCTGTTTGCTCTCGACGGGCTGCCAGCTGAGACACGAGCCGTTGTTGGCTGCGTTCTCTCTGGAGCCGCAGCGTTTCGTCGGCTTGCTGCTCTCCTTCAAGAGCCGCCACGTCTGCATTGGCATCCGAAAACGCCTCGAGCGCCTGCGAGCGAGCAGCTGTAGCCGCCTCGAGTTCGGAGTCGGCCGCGGCAATCAACCCTCTGAGTTCGTCCTTGTCCGCCGGCTCGGCTGCGGCCGACTCCGAAGTGGCGATTGTGGACGCACAGACCTCAAGGGCACGGGCATTTTCAGCGAGGTGCCTGTGAGCTGTGTCGAGGTCCCGCCGAATACGGTGCAGACGCTCTCGCTCCCGTTCCAGAGTAGTCCGGCTCTCCTCGATCCGGTTGAGCATGTGCTCATACTGCTGGTCCGCCTGCTTGGCTTCTTTGACCGCCTCTTCGATGGCCTGTTCAGTCTCAGGGTCCTTGCGAGGTTTGCTTCCCGTCCGTTCGCGCAGCTCCCTGATTCGATCAGGTAATTCTTCTAGCTCTTGATGCCGCAGGAATGGACCTTCCTCTGCCCCCGTCGCCCCGCCGGTGATCACGCCGTTCGGCTCGAGCAGTGTTCCGTCAACAGTCACGACCAGTCCAAGTCCGCGGCGAACCATCTTCAGGCCGGCTTCGCGGTCCTCCACGATGATGACGCGGCCGAGAAGAGTGTCGACGAGCGGGCGGAATCGCTTGTCGCAGCGGACCAGCTTTGACGCGACGCCCACAACCCCCCTCTCGCGTGACAAGTTGAGAGGATAAATGTGTCGGACGCTCTCGAGCGGAAGCATCATTACACGGCCACCCCGCTCCGATTGGAGCCGCGCGATCGCCCGCAGTGCATGCTCTTCCTTTTCGACCACGATGGCGTGAACGCGATTTTCGAGGGCAGCATTAATAGGTGCCTCGAGCCCCGGTGAAACTTTGATCTGATTCGCGAGAAGTCCGACGACGCCGGCCAGTTCGGCCTGGTCGAGTTCCGTTTCGACGTCTATCGCTCCTCCCAGCTCGAGGGTTCGGCGTGTGCCTACAGGGATTCCCAGGTATTCGGCCTGGATTCTTTGTAGTGCCTCGAGACGACCCTCGAGATGGTCCAGTTCCCGTAGAGCCGGGTTCCGTGAGGTGCTGTTGTCGCGGAATTCCTGCTGCTCTCGCACAAGACGCTCGCGTGCCTGCTCGGCGGTCAGTCGGGTAGCATCGACCGCCGCCTCTGCCTCCTGGATGGCTTCCCGAGCGCCGGCGTAACGGTCTCCGTAGGCGGCCAGTTCCTTGAGAAGGTCTTGGCGTCGAATCTCGTTTGCGGTTTGCTCGCGCTCCAGCTCCGCCAGCCTCGAGCGGGAAGCCGAGGCTTCCCGCTCGAGCGATGCGATCGTCTCCCGCTCGAAGTCAGCTCGTGTTGTGAGATCCGAGAGTGCCACTCTTGCGTCCCCGAGCCTGTCTTCTATGTCGTCGAGAGTGCGGCGCCGCTGAGAAAGTTCCTCCTTTGCAGCAGCGATCCGGTCTTCGGCGTCACCTGCAGTGGCTTCATCAGGGGACTCCTCCGAGGACATCTCCTCGAGCTCAGCCTCCATTGCCGCTATCTCCTCTTGGAGCTCGGCGCTGCGAGCGATTGCCATCTCGCGGCGTTCGGCATCCAGCGCGAGAGCGCGTTCTACCATCTCGATCTTCAGATCGATGTCCGAATCGTGAGACTCCCGCCGGGCGAGAGCATCGCGGCGCTTCTGTATCTCTTCGCTGAGGGCTGCCAGTTGCTCGCGAGTGGAGGACACTCGGGCCCCGGCAGCTTCGTTTTCCGCGGTGCGTTGATCCAAGGAGGCCTGCACCCCTACGAGGTTGTTCTGGGTGTCGGCCCACATCTGGCCGTAGTAATCGCGCAGGAGCGCAATTAATTCATCCGAAAGGACCGCCTGCTGGGCGGCGCGTTCGGCCTGTCGTCGCAGCTGGGTGAGCCTGGGTTCGAGCTCGCCGAGGATCAGCCTCACCTGGTCAAGGTTGGATCTCGTCGAGCCGAGGCGGTCCTGGGCCTCTTGGATTCGCACTCGGTAGCGTTTTACGTCGGCGGCCTCATCCACGAACACTCGCCTGTCGGCCGCGGTCATCAGAAGAACCTCATCGACAAGGCCCTGGCCCATGATTGTGTAGCTATTCTGGCCGACCTCGCCCTTTGTCAGGAGGTCCGTGAGATCTCGAAGACGAACCCGAGAGCCATTGAGGAGGTATTCGGTATCTCCGTCGCGATAGAGGCGGCGACCGAGCTCGATTTCCACGAAATCGAGAGGGAGCCAGTGATCGCTGTTATCGAGTGTGAGTACGACTTCGGCCATGCCCACGGGCGATCGATCCCCGCCGCCAGCGAAAATGACATCCTCTTTTCGGCGGGCGCGGAGGAGGCGACTGCTCTGCTCGCCGAGGACCCAGCGAATAGCATCAGCGACGTTGCTTTTGCCCGAACCGTTGGGGCCGACTACGGCGGTGATGCCCGGGCCAAAATCGAACGAAGTTCGGTTGGCGAAGCTCTTGAACCCGTGGACCGTTAGCTTCTTTAAGTACACCTAGCCCTCTGATCCACCCTCGGCAAGCACGGTCAGTGCGTGCCGCGCAGCTTCCTGCTGGGCGGCTCTCTTCGTCGGCCCGCTCCCATGGCCCAGCTCCTTGTCCCCTGCAAGGACCCGCGCCCTGAACTTTGCGTTCGGTGTGCCTCCAGACTCCACAGTTACATATTCCGGGGGTCTGCGCCATTTGCGCTGAACCACCTGTTGAAGGTTGGATTTCGGGTCGAGGGATGCACCTTCCCGCGCCACCTGTGCGAGTTCGGGCTTCAATATACGGCGGATCATTGCGCGCGTTGTTCGGATTCCGTGTGCGATGAACGTCGCGCCAACGAGGGCCTCCATCAGCCCGGCGAGGTTGCGTTCCCGTTCGCGCCCGCCGGCGGCCTCCTCGCCTTTGCCCAGGATAATATGTTCGCCGAGATACAATCTGCGGGCTGTCTGGGCAAGGGTGCGGCCGCGCACGATATCGGCTCTCATCTTGGTCAAGGCGCCCTCGGTCGCGTCGGGAAAGCGACGGAACAGGATGTCGGCGATCACGAAGCCCAGCACGGCGTCCCCGAGGAACTCAAGACGCTCGTTGGACGGCGAGGTGGCGTCGGATTCGTTTAGGTAAGAGGCGTGCGTTAGAGTTTCCGCCAGCAACTGCGGCGGCAAAGGTGGAATGCCTAGGCGTTCGCTCAGAACGTCCTTACGGGAGTCCCTACGGGGTGGCAATAACACCTCCAGCCCGCGCGGCAATGGTATGAGGCGGAAAGATCCGGTGTCAACGGGATTTCAGGAGTCATCCTTCACCCCCATCCGCCTGACGTGCTACAAGTAAGGCCATGGCCGAGACGTTGGTTTGCAGTGTCTGCA
>DASCML010000172.1:0-9020 GCA_036010925.1 Dehalococcoidia bacterium
CTAAGCTCTCCTCCAGGCCTGTGGCACCGACGCGATCCCCGATTCGGAAACCTTCGCCACTGCGCGCCGCCAGTTCGTTCGCCGTCAGCTCGCGTGTGTACCACACCACGTGGGCCGCGGCGGGCCCGAGCGGGTGTACCCGCCGTAGCTCTCTATAGAGAATAATCCCGCTGACTGGGTCTGTGAGATCGATAGCCTCCTCTGCACGCTCATCCGGGAGGGTGTGCACAGGAACCCTTTGGTCGAGCCCGTAGGGACTGTTGAACGCAGCGTCCACCTGCTCAGGCGTTGCCCCGAGCTCGATGAGCACTTCCGTTACCTGCTGACGGTCCCGCACAGCCACTCGATTCAGGCCCATGACAGTCGTCGTCTTTGTGACCGCCAGCTCGGTCCCGTTTCTGTCCCAGATCGTTCCCCGCCGGGGCCACTCGATCACACTCCGTAACTCATAGCCCTCGCGCAACTCGGGGTGAATGAGAGAAGGAGACCAAACGAATCGATAAAAGCCCTCCTGACCAACAAGTTCCGCCTCGATGGCGTATTCGAGAACACCGAAATAGGCTGTGGTCACCCGGGCTCTGAAGGTCGCCCCGCCCCCGGAGGTGCGTTCAACGAAGATCTCGCGGCTCCCAACAGTCACTTCACGGTCAAAGTTGGCTAACAACTCGGCAATATCGACCGGAGAGACTATGCCGACGCTCGCGTCATCAAGAACTGAATGGATGCCATCCGCATCACTGGCTGCCCAGGCAGCGACGAAACGGTCGACCAGCTCGAGCGACAGCTCAGGTTCGACGGATGGATCTGCGGACTCATCGCCGCCGTCAGTTGTGAGCTTCGCCGCCGCGAATACGACTCCGACCACCAAGCCGGCTATCACCGCAACCAGGAAAAGGAGGCGCATGAACACCCCTGTCCGCCAACGGCTCTCGATCTCAGTGATTGTAGCGCTGATGGCCGCTTTCTCGGTCACCCTTACAAGCGCCTGCGACAATTCGGGCAGTCCTGATGTTGGCCCGGCAGCCAACCGCCCGCCCACAGCCGGACCACCCAGATCGGTCCTCATCGGCCTAGGCGCTATCCCAATCAGCACGTCTCCTGAGGCCTACGCCCTCGCCTTCACCGGAGCGGCTGAATCGGCTGACCTTATCATGATCCAGCGGGCGCCACCCTGGGCGGAGTTCCTTCCGGGGGGGCACATTTCCGACGAGACGGAGAGCCTGACCAGGCTCGAAAACGCGCTCCTTCGTCAGTACAGTCTGAAGCTTCTTTTCGTAATCGACCCCACCGACCCCGGTGCGGAGCGCTCACGATTAATAGGCCTTCCCCCCGGATGGGAACCATCGGTCGGGCTTGAGAACGGGGATCTTGCCGCAGCCATGACGGGCTACGCAGCGTATATCGCCCGCAACTACGACCCGGAATACCTCGCCATCGGCGCTGAAATCAATATGTACGGCGAACGGACCCCGAAGAAGTTCGAAGCATTTGTTGCCGCTTACCGGGATGCTTACGACGTGGTGAAGGCTTCCAACCCAGAGACGCTTGTGTTTCCGACATTCCAGTTGGAGGAACTCCAGGGTTCCGTCGGCCCGGCCCATCCCCCCCACTGGGACTTCGTGGGAGCATTCGGTGACCGCCTAGACGCCCTGGCTATGACTACCTACCCGTTTCTCACCTCGCTGGCTTCGGCCCGTGATCTCGACCCGAATTACTACTCTGAGCTGACCAATCACTTCGACGGCCCGATCATCATCGCCGCAGCCGGCTATTCATCACTGCCGATTGAGGACGCATCGATACCCGGGACCGAGGAAGATCAGCTCTTCTACGTAGAACGACTCAGGGATGACGCAGAGTCACTTGGGTTCGAGCTAGTCACATGGCTTGCGGCAATCGACCCGCCCGTTTCGCCCGACGGCGTCACAGGAAACTTCCGAGGCGTTGGACTAAAGCGCCCCGACAGCTCAGAGAAACCTGCCTGGGCGGTTTGGGCCGAGTGGGCCCGCCGTCCCCGAGAGCCATAGAGTCGAAGGCTCACTGTCATCCGCCGGCCATCACCTGAGTTTCAGATAACTGTCTGAGCCACAACATCACCGTGGGAGGATGCCCAGCGCCGGACCAGCAGCGAGCATGGCGAATACGACGCTCCACCACCACCGTCTTCGACCACCCGGAGCAGACGGATGGACACAATGGTCAGCAGAAAGCCGGCAACAGTCTGCAAGCTCATCGCACTGCTGATATAGCGCTGATCGGTGATTTTGGTCATCGCCGTGGAGAATTAGGCCGGGTCGGCCGCCACCGTAAATCCCCAGAAGAGCACGAGCAGAACAATCGGGACCTCTGCCTCTTTCGGAAGGAGCCCAGCAAGCACCGCCATTGACCCACTTCCTACCGGTGCCCCAAAGGTGGAACGTATTCGGCCCCAGCGTTTGGAAACCGAGGCGAGGCTCAAGCTAGCTTCCATTCCCACTGTGACGAGAAGTCAGGACCCGTCCGGTGCCTTGTCAGGAGTAAGCGATTCAGCAAGTCGCAGCCGGTCAATCAGCTCGCGGCGACTTATGAGCCCCACCATTCTCCCGTCTTCGATCACGGGGATCTGATTCAGGCCCTCCTCGGCCATCATCATCATCACCTGAAAGGCAGGGGTCGTAAGACCAACGGTGGTGACGTCCTCGCGGCGGGTCATAACGGTCTGGGCTGGGATTTCCGACCACTGGTGCCGCGGTATCCGCCTGACATCGTTGACAGTCAGGATGCCCTGAACCGCACCGCCGAGCGCCACAATCACTGCGCGCTCTCCCTGTCCAATCATCATTTCATCGACGAGCACGCTGACCGGCGTCCCCGGCGTAGCCGTTGGCCAATTCTCGCGCATGACATCCCTTGCAGAAAGGTCTCGCAGGATAGTTTCGACCTGGAGCGATTCGATCTCACCTCTCGCAGCCCCAACAAGAAACCAGCCAATGAGTATCAACCAGATGCCCTGAAAGAGTGACCCGACAAGCAACAGGATGCCACCCCCAACCATCATCACGAAGCCCACACCCTGGCCGGTAAAGGCTGCGAAGCGAGTGGCCTGGCGGAAGCTCTTGGTCCGGCGCCACGCGATGGACCGGAGGACCCGACCACCATCGAGCGGGAAGCCGGGGAGCGTATTGAAGATTGCAAGCATTGCGTTGACAACCGCCAGATAGGTCAGGGTCGCCTCTGTGTGGATCTGGCGATCGACCGCGAGCCATGCCCCGAGACCGGTGACGAGGGCCAGAACGAGGCTGGTCGCCGGCCCGGCAGCAGCGATCTTGAACTCCTCGCCGGCGCTCCGAGGCTGCCGCGCTAGGTGGGAGACCCCTCCAAATATGAATAGCGTGATCCTTGGCACCGGAAGGCCCCGTCGAAGCGCGACCAGCGCATGAGCCATCTCGTGAATGAGCACAGTCACAAAGAGAAGGAATGCAGACCCAATCCCTACGAACCAGTATGCTGCGCCACTCCAGCCGTCGTACTGGTCGGGGTAGTAACTCGTCGCCAGCATCCAAGAGAGCACTCCGAAGATGAGCAGCCAGGACCAGTGAACCTCGATTGCGACTCCGCGGATCGTGGCAACCCTGAAGCTGGACATAGACTTACGCTATCCGATACGGGGGAGGCGGCCAACTACCTATCCGGTGGCCAGGTAAGGTAATGGGATACGAATTCGACGGCGAGTTTAAGCGACGCGGAAGCGACAGCGCTAAATGGGGCCGATTCTCAGACGAAATCCTGCCAATGTTCGTCGCCGACATGGATTTCAAAGCCCCAGAACCTATCCTCAAAGCACTCCACACACGCGTCGATCACGGCTTTTTCGGCTACAACAGACCGCCTGCCGATTTCATCGAGGTCGTCACTGCCAGGCTCAAGAACCTCTACGGGTGGGAGGTAGCAGCCGAAGCCCTGATGCCGGTCCCAGGAGTCATCCCCGGCTTTAATCTCGCGGTCAAAGCCCTCGCTGAGTCGGGCGATGGGATCCTCGTCCACGTGCCAACTTACCCACCGATCTACCATTGTCCGGTTGGGCACGACATGGTCCGCTGTGATTCATTGCTGGTCGATGGGCCAGACGGCTTCCGCGTCGACTGGGACGCGATGGAGGAGGCCGCCTCGAACTCACGCATCTTTCTTCTCTGCAACCCGCACAATCCCACCGGCCGCGTCTTCACCAGGGAAGAACTCGAGCGGATGGCAGAGATCTGTCTTCGCAACGACCTTCTCATCATCTCAGACGAGATTCACTGTGACATCGTCTTCAGCGGTTCGACGCACATCCCGATTGCGACGCTTGGGCCGGAGGTGGAAGAGCGCACGGTCACACTGATCGCACCGAGCAAGACCTTCGGACTCCCAGGCCTCAAGGCCGCCGTGGCCATTGTCACGAACGAGGAGACACGCGACAAGATGAATCACTCGCGTGCTGGCATGGTTTCGGGCGTGAACCTATTGGGCTTCACAGCGTTGGTTGCCGCTTACCGGGATTGCCAGGACTGGGTGGACGAGATGAATGTTTATCTCGAAGCCAACCGCGACTTTCTCGAAGAGTACGTCGCCACAAACATGCCAGGCGTGCGAATGCATTCGCCAGAGGGCACCTATCTCACCTGGCTCGACTGTGGAGACGCATCCCTCCCGGACGATGACGCCAGGGAGTTTTTCAGGGCGAATGCTCAAGTTGGCGTCAGCGGAGGTCTCGATTTTGGGCCTGCGGGAAGGGGATTCACACGACTCTGCTTCGCCACCACACGCGCTGCTCTAACTCGGGCTCTCGACCGGATGGCCGACGCCTTACGATCCCGCTAGCGACAGCCAACGGCTATGCGCCCACGAATTGCGTTAGTTACGCTGTAAGTTGCGGACCCATCGCACCAAAGAGGTCGTGAATGCCAGCACCCAAGACAATCACCGAGAAAATATGGGACTCACATCTTGTCCATCGTGAAGAGGGAGCCCCGGACCTTCTTTATATCGACCTGCACCTCGTCCACGAAGTTACCTCCGCGCAGGCCTTCGAGGGCCTTCGGACGGCAGGGCGCAAGATCCGGCGCCCTGACCTTACGGTAGCGACCGCGGATCACAACGTCCCAACTGCTGACCGAGACCGGCCGTGGCCCGACCCGCTGTCCGTCCGGCAGGTCGAAGCCCTGCGCACGAACGTCGAGCTTTTCGGGGTGCCCTACTTCGGGCTCGATGATGTCCGTCAGGGCATCGTCCACGTTATCGGCCCGGAGCAGGGGCTCACACAACCGGGTATGACCGTGGTCTGCGGCGACAGCCATACCTCCACCCATGGTGCCTGTGGCGCTCTGAGCTTCGGCATCGGGACTTCGGAAGTCGAGCACGTACTCGCGACGCAGACGCTCCCACAGGCACCACCGAAGACAATGTCAATCGAGGTGAACGGCAAACTGGCGCATGGTGTAACAGCGAAGGATGTCATCCTCGCGATCATCCGGGAAATCGGCGTATCCGGCGGCGTGGGTCACGTCATTGAGTATCGCGGCGACACGATCCGCTCCCTCTCAATGGAGGGGCGCCTGACCGTCTGTAACATGACGATCGAAGGCGGTGCGAGAGCCGGCATAGTCGCCCCTGACGACACCACGTTTTCCTATCTCGAGGGCCGCCCCCACGCGCCCTCAGGAGTCGACTGGGAGAGGGCACTCGACCGCTGGCGCGCGCTGCCCAGTGACGACGGGGCGTCCTTCGATAGCGGCGTATCCCTCGACGGAGCCGCGATTAAGCCAGCCGTGACCTGGGGCACCACGCCAGCCCAGAGCGTGGCCGTCACGGACCGCGTCCCAGACCCGGCCACCGCGGCGACGGCACAGGCTCAGGAGCTTGCGGAGCGCTCGCTGGGCTACATGGGTCTCAGGCCGGGAACGCCGATCCAGGAAATCAACCTGGATCGAGTCTTCATAGGCTCTTGCACGAACTCCCGCATAGAGGACCTCCGGGCAGCGGCAGACATTGCTCGTGGACGCCAGGTCGCCTCAACCGTTAGTGCGATGGTTGTACCCGGTTCGGGGCTGGTGAAACAGCAGGCCGAGCAGGAGGGCCTCGACGAAGTATTCCGGGCTGCAGGTTTCGAGTGGCGGGACGCAGGCTGCTCGATGTGCCTCGGAATGAATCCGGATGTTCTCTTGCCTGAGGAGCGCTGTGCAAGCACGTCAAACCGAAACTTCGAGGGCCGCCAGGGACCGGGGGGGCGCACTCATCTCGTTAGCCCCGAGATGGCTGCCGCGGCCGCAATTGCCGGCCATTTCGTCGACATTCGGACCTGGAGTTAGGAGGCGATTGATGGAGAAGTTCACCGTCGTGACGGGAAGGTCAATTCCGCTGAATCGCGCGGACGTCGACACGGACCAGATCATCCCGGCGAAGCATTTGAAGCGGATTGAGCGCACCGGGTTCGGGCAGTTCGCCTTCGAATCCTGGCGCGAGGACCCCGACTTCGTTCTCAACAACCCGGCCTACGAGGGAGCGCCCATCCTGCTGGCTGGTCCGAACTTCGGATGTGGCTCATCCCGCGAGCACGCGCCGTGGGCGCTCGAAGGACTTGGCATCCGCGCGATCATCGCCCCGTCGTTTGCCGATATCTTCCGAAACAACTGCGCCAAGATTGGCCTCCTGACGGTGACCCTGGGCCAGTGGGACATCGACCGGCTGATCGCACGCGCCGAGGAGACACCATCTGCAGAGGTAACCGTGGACCTCGAGAACCAGACGATCACCGGGGGAAGCAGCTCACTTATCTTCCACTTCGACGTTGACCCGTTCGAAAAGTCCTGCCTCATGAACGGATTCGACGCGGTCACTCTGACACTCCTTCGGGAGGAGCAGATTCGCGAATTCGAGGAGAGCCGGGACGACGCCGCTTACCCCGCAACTACCGCCTAGCGACTGTGGGAGAGGGTCGGCGACTATGAGAGACGATGGGACACCGAGCTTCCGCTCCTCCGTAGCGAACTGGCGAAGCAGCGATGATCCGCTTGCCCGCAAACTTAAGAAACTCCTTACCAACAATTGGACCAAGTTCCGCACGCGCCGCAACTGCTGCGGGAATGGCGGCGAACCCGGGTGCTGAATCAGCACAGATGCGTCCCGTGGGGACGATGTCGAGCCAAACTAAACTGGTCGCCACCCCTGCCATGGGCCGCCGAAACCAGCCGACGCTCACGCGTCCTGCCACCTCCTTCGGCGTCCAGAGGTCACCAACATCCTGCGGGCCCGTCGCAGGGAAATCCTTGCCGCGATGGTCGAACGGCCTCGCGAACGACTTGCTCGCGGCATCGATCGCCTGTCTGTGAAAAGAGAACCTGGGTCTATCTGTGATCGTCGGTGGCGTGCTGATTCCGCTGGATCTCAAATGGGTGCGGGTGGACCCGTTGGTGGCCGCCAACATTTTCGTGACCAGAATCACCGGCGTGATGGGGTTCATCTTCTTTCTCGGCCCGAGGACCATAGTCGTTGATTGGATTAACTAGCCGACGGCCGAGAGTGCGAGAGGGAGGACTGGGGCGAGCGGAGGGATTCGAACCCTCGATCTTCTGGGCCACAACCAGACGCGTTAACCACTACGCCACGCCCGCCGCGCAGCGGCGATCGTATCAGAGGCGGGTGTAGGAGATAGGGCTGGTCCCTGGCATCGTCCCCGCGTTTAGGTTAGATAGCGAAGGGCGGTTGCCTATGCGCTGATGCCTGCTCCCCGGAGCCGCGGGTCGAGAACGTCTCGAAGTGAATCGCCGAGAAGGTTGAAGGCAAGAACCGTCACAGAAAGGGCGATGCCGGAGAATACCGGCAGCCACCAGTAGGACCGGAAGAGGCTCCTGGACTGGCCACCAAGATCGGAACCCCAACTCGGATCGCCGATCGGCAGACCCAGACCGAGGAACGAGAGTCCGGACTCCGCAAGGACCGCAGCCGGAAGAGTCGCGCTTCCCAGTGACTGTTCCAGTACTCACTCATGAACGCTGTCTTCCTCCAAAGATCTGTGATTGAAGCGCCAGGACCGCTGTTACCTGCCCAGCTTACTACCTCTGAATACGACTAATTCTCGCGATAGGACCGGTCTACTCGGCGATTCGGTCCAGCTTTCGGACCTCTCTAGGTTCAGCTCTATCGACGGTACGCCGGGTGATTCGGACAAAGTGTGTGGGCGCCCACACACTTTGCCAGCCGGTAGGAGAGCCTCTTCTTCCTGAGAGCCTGTTCCAAGCTTCACTCATCCCGTTTGCGGCTACCTCCTCTGTGGCAGAGAGCTTGGAGCGCGGCGGCCTTCAGGGCATTCCTTTCCATCCATCGCCTTGTAATCGGAGAAAGGAGATGGATTTACAGACTATTTTCGCGGCGACCGTGCCGCACTTACACCGTTCCATGAAGATCCCAGCTGACGGCGGACGAATCGACGGCTCTCGTCCGCCGGCCCCTCCAAGACGAGGGCCCGGGGCCTGCCAGCATCCCCGTTCCGGCACGAGCCGGGTGGCAGGCCCCGGGCCCTCGTCGCATACTGAAGACACCAGTCAGGAGGCGCTTCCAGCTGATGACACAGCGGATTCTGGTGGTGGACGACGAGGCGAACATCCGCGAATTAGTGCGGCTCTACCTCGAAAAGGAGGGCTTCGCCGTCGACCTCGCCGAGGATGGCAGCGATGCGCTTTCCAGAGTCCGGGAAGCTCAACCCGCGCTCATCGTGTTGGACCTCATGATGCCTGGCATCGACGGTTTCGAGGTCTGCCGGTCAGTCAGGCGGGAGTTCGACATTCCAATCATCATGCTGACGGCCCGTAACGAGGACATCGACAAGATCGTCGGTCTCGAGCTCGGGGCAGATGACTACATCACAAAGCCATTCAACCCGCGCGAACTGGTTGCCAGGGTCAAAGCGATTCTGCGCCGGGCCGAAGGTGGCACGCGCCGACCGCAGGCCGTTGTTAGCGCGGGAAACATCGAGGTGGACAAGGCGCGCCGGGAGGTACACATCG
>DASCML010000173.1:0-6308 GCA_036010925.1 Dehalococcoidia bacterium
AGTCTCGAACGTAAATCTGAAGAAAGCGGCGGAAGAACTAGCCGTGCTAGGACTCGATTTCAATGTCTTGGGCGGTAAGACCTCCACCAGCGCTGTGAGGGACACTCAGCTCATCCGTGTGCGGGCTGTGGACCCCGACCCGGTACTTGCAGCAATCATCGCAAACACAGTTGCCAGCAATTTCCCCGCCTACATCGAAGAAGCCCAGCTCGCCGGCAGCTCAAACGGTGGTACCCAGTCGCTCAACACCGTCTTCGTCGCTGAAGAGGCAGAGGTCCCCGGGAGTCCATCGAGTCCGAACATGACACTCAACCTCGTCCTCGGTCTTTTCCTGGGCACCGTAGTTTCCCTTGGGGTCATCGTGCTTCTCGAATACCTTGACGACGACGTCAACAGCCGAGAACGCGTCGAAGCCCTTGGCGTCCCGTTCCTCGGGGCCGTCTTTCTTGCACGCAACCCAAAGAGTGGGAAAGAGCGGGGGAAATGGGTACCCAACATTCTTAATGAGGACCCGACCTCGGCCCTGGCGGAGAACTACCGCCAGGTCCAGCAGGGGCTGGCATTCGCCTTGGCCCCCACTGATGCGAGAGTGCTCCTCATAAGCAGCGCAGGGTCTGGCGAAGGCAAGAGCACGACAGCGACGAACGTAGCCGAGGCGCTCTCCGAATCGTCGCGCCGGGTGCTGCTCATAGACGGTGACCTTCGCAAGCCGGACATCCATAGCTACTTCCAGCTCCCGAACGGCTCCGGCCTAACTTCGGCACTCCTGGTCAAATCTGAGAACGCATTCGACTTCTTCAACACCGTGACGGACAACCTCTGGGTCTTGACGAGCGGCCCGGTGCCGCCGAACGCGGTCTCGCTAATCGACTCCCGGCAGATGGCAGACATCTTCACCTACTGCCGAGAGCACTTCGATATTATTATCATCGACAGCCCTCCACTGCTGGGCCTCGCCGACGCCGCTGCCTGGTTGGCCCACGCCGATGGGGCCGTGCTGGTGGCCCGCCCTGGCAGGACCCATCAGCGCTCCCTCACCGATGCAATCCAGATGGTCAACGCCACCGACAAGCCCTTGTTTGGCGTGATTCTGAACGCCATCAAGCGCGGCCGACGAAACCGGTATGGATATGGGTACGGCTACGGCTACGGCTATGGGTACGGGCGAAAAAAGAGTAGCGAACCGGAAGCCGCGAGCCCCGAACTTTGAGCGGAATGTTAGGTCGGTCTCGTCGAGGAGTGGGCTTTTTCGATAGACCTAGAAGCATCTTCCCGATCTTGACCAGTTCGTTGGAGTCGCCGGCCGAAGCTCACGGTTCGACGTAACTCGGATCTTTCGTAAGCCGGAGCAGATATGCGACCTCGGCGCCTGATGCGATAACGACGTCGAAAAGGGGCGAACTCGGGACTGCTCTCCCAGGCGCATCCCTCCACGCGAAGTTCATCGACACCGACGAAGCCTCGCGTCGAAGCCGAGAAGTCGGCTCGTACCTCTCTTCCAAAGAGAAAACCTTCGTTAACCGATAGACAGGCACGGTTAACTCATGAGCGCGGGAAACGACAGGGTGGCGATGCATATTCGCATGCGGTATACGGTCGACAGCAACCGTCTAAACACCCAGGTCACTTTTCACGCTCGGTTCGAAGTTGAGCTCCTGTTTAGTCTCAATATTCAGCAAGTATTGATTCCTTAGCAAAATAATGCGTATCATGCAGGCGAGAAGCGAGTCAAAGGGGAAGTAACATGATTTTTCGAACGTTCATCCTGACGGCTATCGTCGCCGCCGGGGCACTTATACCTGCTACTGCTTTCGCGCAGTACCCACCGCCCGACGGTAATCTAACTATCACGGTCGTGGACAGCAACACGGTTGTAAAAGTGACGGCAACGGACGCAGCGGGCTCCCCGGTGGCTGGAGCTGTGGTCAGCGCAACGGTCGCGGGCACGGGTGCATCGATTAGCCCGGCATCGGCCACCACAAACTCACAGGGGCAGGCAGTGTTCACGCTTATAGCCGGAACCGGCTCGGTGACAGTTTCAGCCACATCCGGCGAGCTAACTGCCCAAGTCGTAGTCCCGGACGAGGCCCCCTCGCCCCCGGACACCGGTAAAGGAACCCTGTCGCCGACCTCAGATAGCTTCTTGGCAACTGTCTTCGGCACTGCCGCGGTAATGGTGTTGCTAGCAGCTGGTGGCATTGCAGTTGTCAGCCGAAGGCCGTAAAGAGCTTTTGGCTTCGAGCCTTTAGTCTAAGCGCTTCGGATACGACGAACGAACGTCTCCGTCTGCCTTCGGGTGGACGGAGACGTTTTCTTGTGCGGTGAGCTAACGGTTCCGGTTGGTGTTAGTTCCGGTTGCACGGGGCACACCCCGCGCAGCCCCGAACCTACTGCTCGAATCGAGCTGCGAGTTCCACGTCGGTAACAAGACACGTCCTCCCTTGCTCATCGAGCGTCCCTCCACTCACTTCGACCACCGCAGGCGCTCCGGACGGGCCAAACACCTCGATCTCGAGACACGTGCCCCTGGTACCAGGTTGCTTCTGGAGCAGAAGTTCGTAGTTGCTGGTATCGGAAGTCGCCAGGGGGACGCTCCACCTGAGGACTATCTCGGATGTGGCACCCGCCGGAAGGGAAAAGAAGACGCCGAACCAGTCGCGACCGGCGTCGGTGCCGAAGTCCTCCAGTCCAAGGTTGCCCCCATCTAGTTCGGCCGAGAACCCTGCCGCGCCGTATGGAACGAAGACCCGGAAGTAGCCGCCGTAGAGGCCACCCAGCATCAGCTTCCGGACCAAGTCTGGGTCCTTGTCCTTCGCCCACTCGTCGAGCGGGTTATGGTAAATCAGCCGTAGTTCGTGACGGGCGTCTCCGAGCTCCGTTACCTCGATGCGGTAGGTGCCCTCCGGCTGGATGATCAGGTTCAGCTTCGTGCTGTTGAGGCTCGCCTCATTCATATGGAGGAAATCGCCCGGGGAATCCAGCAAACGCCCGTCCCAGCCGACGTCCCGCAGCAGAGTCTGCTCCGCTGCGTCGAACGAAAGTACCTGCAGATGCCGCTCTTTCCCGAGATCCAGCAAGGTCGTCACCGCCGTAGCCCACTTGTCTGGCGGCAGCTCCTGAATCGACTGCAGGACATCCGCGGCCAGGTCGCCAATCACGGACTTCCGGTCGGTCCCGGGCTCGAAGGGCTGGCGCGTGAGCCGTTCGAGCTCGAGTACAGAATTCTCCGTCGTGAACGTGACCTCCCCTTCGCCCGGGATCTCCAGCGTCTTCGGGCCCGTCACGGCCAACAGCCGCTCGAGAACGATGAGGTCGACCGCAATGATGCCGTCCACCGCCTGAGGCCCATTAATCAGCTCGTAGAACTGCAGTGCCTGCTGGGACCAAGTCGGGAAGTCCGGGCTCCAGTTCGAGACCAAGAGGTTCCAAGTGAAATCCCGAAGCAGGTAACGCTTCAGCGGACCCGGCGGTTCGATGTAGCCGCCGCCAAGCTCCTCCCAGGTCCGCTTCCACTGCGTTGAATCGGTGAAGTTCGCCTTCTCGGTGATACCGTCCGTTATGGGGAGGATTCCCGCCGCCGTGATAAGTCCCCCGCCCGGGAGCAGCTCGGAGTCGTTCAACGGAAGCACCAGGTAGCGTCGGCCACCGTCGAAGCCAAGGAACGCCGGCACGACCTCGCGCGCAGCAGCAGCCCGTTCGACCGTGTTCGCCAAGTTAGGCAGATCCTCGTCGAGGCGGTTGATCGCGTTCACCAGCGGTGGCAGCAGCCGCCGATTCCCGAGGTCGAGGCGGCGCTTCACGATTTCGGCCGTGAGAGCCACGATGCGGTCTGCCGGGGGGCCGGCGTCCTCCAGCAGGTCCACCACCGCCTCCGTCAGAGGCTTGTCCGGGTCTTCGTTGTCCCGCGCCTCTACCGCCAAGTCGCCCGCTTTCGCCGCTTCGAATCCAACCTCGACGAGGAGCTGGGCGATATCGACAAGGTCCCGCATGGCATCCACCTGCGGCCCCGTGATCGGCAGTATCCGTGCTACCTGGATGAAAGGATCCCAATCGAGGTGGTGCTGCGCCGACTGCAGGCGTCCTTCCGCCGAGCGGAGCCGCTCCCGCGCCGCTTGGAGATCATCGCCATCAACATCAAGGCCAACGGTTGCCAAGTCCGTCTTCGCACGAAGAAGATCGTCACGGGCGCCGATGAGATTGCGGTAGAGGGAAATGTAGTGCCAGACCGCCAGCACGGCGACGAGCACGATGACCACTGTAACGATCGTGCGGCGGCGGGTTAACAGTGCAGAAGAATTGCGTATCACAGGGTCGTTTCAAGCAAGTATACGGCGCTAAACTCGATCAACGTGTATCGCTGGCGTTACATCATCCTCGCTGCTCTGGCCTTGGACTTCGTTCTTTTGGGCTTCCTCACGGTGGCACTCGTCGCCCGCGACCGGCCCGAAGTCGCCACATCCGAGGCCTACCGCGAGCTGGGCGAATCACGAGATATCCGGGCGGAAGTCCGCGGCGAGCCAACCGTGCCGCCGGTAGCAGAACCGCCCTCTGCTTCAGGTACCACTCCGACCTCGACTCCGACGCCCGAGCCCGCGAACTTCGTCGCCCCGGTAGAGAAGATCAGGATCCCGAGCATCGATGTCGATGCCTCACTGATCAAAATGGGCGTCAACGCGCAGGGAGCAATGGAAGTCCCTAACGACCCCGAACTGGTCGCCTGGTACGACTTCACTAGCAAGCCTGGATTCGGTGGAAACGCCGTCTTCTCGGGCCACGTCGACTGGGTGAACTACGGTCCTGCGGTCTTCTGGGATCTCCGCGAGCTCACGTCCGGCGACGAAGTCGAGATCGTCCTGCTCGACGGTACCGTCCTCACTTACTCCGTCACCGCCTCCGTCGTCTACCCGGTCGAGGAGCTGAACATGCAGGAAATCCTCGCCCCCACCGCCAAGGAATCGGTCACGCTGATCACATGTGCAGGACAGTTCACGGCTGGGCATTACACGGACCGGAGAGTGGTGCGCGCGGTGTTGGTCAACGTCGTTCAGCCATAGGCTCCGGTGCTGCGGCACGATGTTTCCGCCTACGCCGTCCCCCCCTACACTGAGAATGGCGGGTATGACAGGGTTTCCACGGTGACATTCATCTACAGAGCATGGCAGAGGGCTGGCCGGCATCCTTGGAAGCGGGGGGGCAGTGCGGTCATCACAGTGCTGCTGCTGGCTCCCCTGTTCATCCAACAACCCGCCGACGCCGCCTTCGCACCAACCTCTGCCCATTCCAACGCCGATGCACCCATTACCATCGAGGCAGCGGAAGTCGTGATGCCGGTCCGGGCGTACACGCCGCTTATCACGCACGACGGCTCGCCCCACCACGCAAACAACTTCGTCGCCCCAATCGAGCGGCTCATTATCCCCGAAGCTCTTGTCGACGCGCCGCTGATCGTACTTGGGTTCGACATCAGCGGTTTTCTCGAAATCCCCTACAGCCCTACGCAGGTGGGCTGGTACGACTTCACCGGCAAACCAGGGTTTGGAAGTAACGCTGTTTTCACCGGACACATCGACTACGTCAACTACGGGCCCGCGGTGTTTTGGAACCTGAAGGACCTTATGATCGGCGATGAAATCCAGGTCCGCCTGATCGACGGCATCCTTCTGCGCTACGAAGTAGTCAGCACGGAGAAGCTCCATGTCTCCGACATTGAGATGGACGTCGTCCTCGCACCCACCGTGGAGGAACACGTCACGATCATCAGTTGCAGCGGAATCTGGGAGGAGCTTGGCGGCGGCTACAGCCACAGGATCATCGTAAGAGCGCTGTTCGTGTCGGCGGAGCAAACATAGGCGCAGCGCCGATGCAAGCGCGGTCGCGCTTGCGGCTTACATTCTGACTGTTCCAATGAGCCCATGACCCTTCTCCATGTGGATATAACCACACTTGACGACCTGGAAACCATGGAACTCGACGCCTCCGGCATGCTCGACCATGTCACGCTACTCGGGCACGAGTTTGTTTCGGCCTGGGAGCGAGCCAGCGTCCTTCAGACGCCGAGCGGACCATTCGATTCAGTCGTAATCGCCGGTGTTGGCGGCTCGGCCATCGCAGGCGATTACTTCCGCGGGCTAGCACTGCTGTCATCCCCGGTTCCGATCGAAGTGGTCCGCTCAGCCACCCTGCCGGCCTACGTCGGCGATGGCACCCTCGTAATCGCCTGCTCGTACTCGGGGAACACAACAGAGGCCCTCACCTGCTATAAAGAGGCCCGCATCCGCGGCGCCTCCGTGCTCGTGATCAGCAGTGGT
>DASCML010000174.1:0-5253 GCA_036010925.1 Dehalococcoidia bacterium
AACAAACACGCGATCGCTATTCGGGATATCAACCCTCGTTCGCCCGTTCACGTCCTGATCATTCCCAAGGTCCATATCCCGACTGCCGGAGAGGTCGACGACGAGCACGCGCGTACGCTCACAGAGATGTTTGCGCTGGCCCAAGAGGTGGCCCGGCTCGAAAAGGTCTCTGGTTCCGGCTACCGACTCGCAATGAACGTGGGCGACGATGCCGGTATGACTATTTCTCACTTGCATATGCATGTTCTCGGGGGTCGCAGTCTTGGTCCCGAGGGCTGATAGTTGAGCCTTGAGGATCAAATCGCCGCTGTCCGCGGTGAACTCCTGGGTCTGCCCGTGGGCTTGCAGACTCACGTCGAGCGGGTCGCAACGGAGGCACTTGAGCTGGGTCGGTACTGGGACCTCGACCCGCTGAGGGTGGAACTCGCCGTCTGGGGTCATGATCTTTTTCGTGCCGTACCAGAATCGGAACAGATTGCCTTGGCGGAAGGCGCGGGAGTCAAAGTGCGTCGTGCTGACCGGGAAACCCCGATAGTTCTCCATGCCCCGACAGCTGCGGCAGCCCTGTGCGATCGCTTCGGAGTGAAGGATGGCGAAGTACTGGACGCGGTAGCTCAGCACACCCTCGGTGCGAGGACGATGCCAATGCTCTCGAAGGTGCTTCTACTCGCCGACAAGGTTGAGCCAGGCAAGCGAAACCGCCACCCCGAAATGTGGTTAATCCGGGAGCTTGCCAGGCGTGACTTGGACCTTGCGCTCCTTTGCTGGGCGGACTGGAAATGGGTCCAAGAACGTACTAACGGCTGGCACTCCCATTCTGCTCACTGGAAAGCACGGCGCCACTGGGTTAAAGCGCACCACAAGGAGACCAAGACGGGCGTGCGCTGATCGCCTACCTGATGACGAGGATGCGCCCGATCTCGAGGCCACGGCACAGGTCGGAGTTAAGTTCGTTGAGGGCGTAGAGTTCCTCGACTTCTATCCCATGCGTGTTCGCGATCCCGATGCAGGTGTCTCCTGTAACAACCGTGTATGTCTCTTCGCTGCTCGGCTCGGTGGCAGTTGGCGCCGCGGTCGTCGAAGTGGCAGCCGGCGTGGTGTTCTGCGTGGGCTCGACCGTCTGCGTGTCTGAGGGCTGGGCGGTTTCCGCCTGCTGTGTTCTGAGCGCCGTCTGTGTCCGAACGGTGTCGGTCGGACTGAGGCTGTCACCGTCATCTCCGCCGAGGTTCTGAATCCAGATTGCGAGGCCGAGAACGATCGCCGCCAGCACCAGCACGCCGAGGGTGAGAAGCGGGATCGGGATTCCACCCGGTCTCGGTCGCGGCCCGAGCTGGCCCCCACCCGAACCAGAACTTCCAGCAGAGGCGGCCGCTCGGTCCCCACTGGCTGCCGCCGCAGTGCCGGACTGGGCGGCAGCAGCGGCCTGCGGTTCGCCAGCGACCTCACCTATATATACCGGGCAGCTGACATGGTTTTCGTTGAGACAGTAGGTGTCCTGGTGGCCTGCTGCGATTCTCGTCGGGTTCGGCAGGCGGTAACAACGGTGGGCTTCCGTTGCGAACGTCGCATGAGAGTCTGCGTCTTCAAAGAGGCCCAAATAGGGACAGGCGACCGAAGCGTCGACGGCGCCCTCCGGAGTCAGCTCGTCGTCACTCGACATTGCGCCTCCCTCTCCCCGTTCGGGTTGGCCGTAATGGTGGCATGTTGAGCGAGGGGTGGCAATCTTGATCGGGCGCTGAGATCGACAACGATTTTCACCCAAACGAGACTGGCACGATCACTCGAAATCGGAGGCGATTCGAGGATCGTCGAAATTGACAGTCCGATACCCTCTGCTACCATTGGCGTCCGGCGCTTCTTTGACTCGCCGGGTGTCATCGCGTTCGGCAGGTCGCAAAGCTGAAGGCTTGAAGACGGCCCCATCCATGGGGTGCTGTTCACGGACGGGCTTTGAGACCTGTTTTTGTGCCCGCGATTCGATGTGCCGAAATACCAATTCCCCACTTTCGAGAGGGGGATGGTGGGAACTGGCGGGAGCAGCTATGCCGACCATCAATCAGCTTGTGCGCCGCGGCCGGCGAAAGAAGGGACAGGGGTCCAAGGCTCCTGCGCTGCTTTTTAATTTCAATTCATTCACTGGTAAGACCACGAAGGTGCAGGGTCGTGGCTCCCCGCAGAAGCGGGGAGTTTGTACCCAGGTGCGTACCCAGACCCCAAAGAAGCCGAACTCGGCGCTCCGAAAGGTTGCCCGCGTACGACTTACCAACGGCATCGAAGTAACGGCCTACATTCCCGGCGAGGGCCACGGTCTCCAAGAGCACTCAGCGGTGCTCATCCGCGGTGGGAGGGTCAAGGACCTTCCCGGCGTTCGGTACCACATCGTCCGGGGGGCGCTCGACGCTACCGGTGTAACTGACCGGCGACAAAGCCGCAGCAAGTACGGGACACGAAAGAACGAGTGAATCCGGCTTGGCCGGGTAGGTAGTGCGGAGATCTACAAATGCCACGACGAAACAGGCCTGAGCGACTGGTAATTCCCCCGGACGCTAGATTCGGAAACGTTCAGCTTCAGATGTTCATCAACAAGCTGATGAAGCGCGGGAAGAAGAGCGTCGCTGAGCGGGTCGTCTACCAGGCACTGGAGCGCGTCCAAGAGCAGGCCGGGCGCGATCCAGTGGATGTCTTTTCCCAGGCGGTGCGCAACGCCACCCCCGTGCTCGAAGTGAAACCCCGGCGTGTCGGCGGCGCCACTTACCAGGTTCCCGTAGAGATCCGACCTGACCGCCGCATCGCCCTGGCGATGCGGTGGCTTCTTGCCGCAGCTGTGACCCGGAGCGGACGCTCGATGTCGGAAAAATTGGCAGCCGAACTGCTGGATGCGGCAAACGGAGCTGGGGCCGCGATCAAGAGACGAGAAGATACGCACAGAATGGCAGAGGCGAACAGGGCGTTCGCACACTACCGCTGGTAACGAGCTAAGAACGAGAGGATGCAAGCTTAACGATGCCACGCCAGGTGGAGATCGAACGGGTTCGGAACATCGGGATCATTGCCCACATCGATGCGGGTAAGACGACCGTGACCGAACGCGTCCTCTTTTACGCGGGCCGCACCTACAAGATCGGTGAAGTGCACGAGGGTAGCGCGACCATGGACTGGATGGATCAGGAGCGGGAGCGCGGCATTACCATCACCTCAGCAGCGACGACCTGCGAATGGCAGGACCACCGCGTAAACATCATTGATACCCCCGGACACGTGGACTTTACGGCCGAGGTTGAACGCAGCCTCCGCGTCCTGGATGGAGGCGTGGTGGTCTTTGATGCGGTGGCCGGGGTTGAGCCCCAGTCCGAGACGGTCTGGCGCCAGGCCAACCGCTATCAGGTTCCCCGGATCTGCTTCGTCAACAAAATGGACCGGGTAGGCGCTAACTACGAGCGCACTATGTCGATGATGGTTGACCGCCTCGGCGCCAACCCCGTTGCCATCCAGTTCCCGATGGGCGTCGAAGCCGACTACGACGGATGCCTTGATCTGGTCGAAATGTGCTGGTGGCGCTTCGGCGGCGAGAAGGGCGACGAGCCTGAACGACGAGAGATTCCAGCAGAGGCTCAGGCCGATGCCGATGAATGGCGGGAAAAGCTCATCGAGGGAATCAGTAACGTCGACAACCAGATAGCCATCAGCTACCTGGAGGGCCACGCGATAGGGACCCACGAACTGAAGGCGGCGCTACGGCGCGCGACCCTCTCTGGGGCGGCAACACCAGTTCTCTGCGGGTCGGCTCTCAAGAACAAGGGCGTTCAGCTGATGCTCGATGGTGTGGTCGACTACCTCCCGAGCCCGATCGATATCCCGCCGATCAAAGGCTCAGACGTCAAGACCGGGGATGAGGTCGAGAGGCCGCCAGTCGATGATGGCCCACTTTCCGCGCTGGCGTTTAAGATCGTCACGGATCCATACGTGGGGAGGCTCGCCTACTTCCGCGTTTACAGCGGCGAGTTCAAGGCAGGAACTACGATCCTCAACTCAACCAAGGGGAGCCGCGAGCGGATCGGCCGCGTTCTCCTGATGCATGCCAACCAGCGCGAGGATGTGGAGGCCGTCTACTCCGGCGGAATCGCTGCGGCGGTTGGACTCAAGAACACCTTTACGGGCGACACACTGTGTTCGGTCGATTCTTCGGTGATCCTGGAAAACATCGCTTTCCCCGAGCCTGTCATCAGTGTGGCTCTCGAGCCCAAGAGTAAAGAGGACCAGGAGCGGATGGCGATTTCACTCGGGAAGATGGCTGAAGAGGACCCCACGTTCCGCTGGACGTTCGACGAGGAGAGCGCGCAGACGCTCATCTCCGGCATGGGCGAGCTGCACCTCGAGGTGATCGTCGATCGCATGCTCCGAGAGCACAACGTTTTCGCCAATGTGGGCCGCCCTCAGGTCGCCTACCGCGAGGCCATCACCCGTGTGGCCAGGGCCGAGGGCCGTTTTGTTCGTCAATCCGGTGGGCGTGGCCAGTACGGGGTAGTGGAAGTCGAGCTCGAACCTCGACCGCGTGGCAGCGGTTTCCAGTTCGAGAACAAGATTGCCGGCGGGTCCGTCGCCAAAGAGTACATTCCGGCGGTGCAGCAGGGAGCTCGAGAGGCTCTCGAGAGCGGGCTGGTCGCGGGCTATCCGGTACTCGATGTGAAGGTCACCTTGCTTGATGGATCGATGCACTCAGTCGATTCATCCGAGATGGCTTTTCGCAACGCGGGGTCCATAGGCGTGAGGGAAGCCAGCCGTCGCGCTGGCCCCGTAATCCTCGAGCCGATCATGAAGGTCGAGATCCGCGTGCCTGACGAGTATTTCGGGGCCATCGTCGGCGACGTGAACTCCCGTCGCGGCATCGTTATGGGGGCTGAACCGGAGGGCACAGTCCAGGTCGTGAACGCCCTTGTTCCGCTGGCGGAGGTTTTCGGCTACTCCACGGATCTACGATCGCTCTCGCAGGGCCGTGCTAGTTACAGCATCGAGTTCGACCATTACCAGGAAGTACCCAAGAGCGTGGCCGACTCGCTAACGAAGCAAGCGGTCACCGCGTAAACGGCAACAACGCAAATCAGGAGCACAGAGGGCAGAGATGGCGAAGGAGAAATTCGAGCGGACGAAGCCGCACGTAAACGTTGGGACAATCGGACACGTCGATCACGGTAAGACGACGCTGACGGCGGCGATCACCAAAGTGCTGGCGATGGGAGGCGCGGCCGACTACCG
>DASCML010000175.1:0-6566 GCA_036010925.1 Dehalococcoidia bacterium
TACTTCCAGTTGCTCACGGACGACTTCCCGCTAGACGAGCGCGATTCCCCGCTGATATACGAGATCGAGTACACATTCCCGCATCGACGATGGACGGTGTTCTTCCGCTTCATCCTGATCATCCCGCACATCATCATCGTGGCAATCCTGGGCCTCCTGAAACTGGTCGTCACATGGATCGCGTGGTTCGCAATTCTCATCATCGGGAAGTATCCGAGGCCGCTATGGGATTTCTCTGTCGCTGTTGAGCGCTGGAACGCGAGAGTATCGGCGTACGCCTGGCTGTTCACCGATCGCTATCCGCCCTTCAGCTTCACGTAATCGAAACAGGGTGCTCGACCTTTTCTCACGGCATGTAAAGACCAGGAGGTCCGCGAAAGTGCCGGACCTAGGGCTCGCTCACGCGTCGCCGAGCGGTCTGTGTACCCCGTGTACGGCCCGGTCAAGCGCATCGAGCCTGAGCGCGGAGGTCAATGCAGCACCGCCGCGGACGCGCTGCGATCACATCCAGGTTTGAGTCCGTCATTACTTCGAGGCGGAGTGGGTGTGCTTGAGGCGTCTTCACAGGGCGCTTCGTGTCCGATCCGCTAGACTCCTGCAAGTCCGAACCGCGAACCCATATGCCCGAACCCATCGACGTCCCGCGGTTCTCAAGAGGGAGCGACTGTGCCTGCTTTGGATGGACCGGGACGTGTTGCCTCGTGAAGGTCGGCAACAGCTGTAGCGGTCTTCAGGAACTGCCAGTTGGTGAAAAACTGCAACCGACGGGGGCGCCCACCTCGTGAAGAACCCGTTCCGCAGATCCACCGACGCCCCCGGTAGCGTCAGCGCCGACACCTCGACCTCGACCACCGTTACCCCTTCTTCCCCGGCAGGCGAAACGGAAGAAGATTACCCAGCCTACCGGTGGGTCATTGTGGGGTTGATGTGGCTCACCCAGCAGGCGAGCACCCTAGCGGTCATGTCCTTGGGTTTACTGCTGCCGGCGATGCGTGAGGACCTGGGCTTTGGGCCCTTCGTTGCCGGCGTCGTGGGCGCTTCGGCTTACGCCAGCCAGCTGTTCCTGGGGATTCCCATCAGCCTCTGGATAGTGCAATTCCGCCCCAAGCCGGTCATGGTCCTGTCGAGCGTTGCGGGGGCCCTGTTCGCGTTTCTGCAGGGTGCCGCCTTCACGGTCTGGGTATTGATCGTAGCCCGATTCTTCTACGCGGCCACGAATACACCCAAGCAGGCCGCCCAGGTGATGTTGCGCGTTCAGTGGGTGCCACGGCGGGAACTGGGGTTCGTGATGGGCATGGGAATGGGAATGAGCAACATAAGCCAGGGGCTTGCGTTGATCCTGACCCCGGCTCTGCTCGTCGCTCTTGGATCATGGCGAAACACCCTGCACGTCTACGGGCTCATCATGTTCGCCACAGCAGTGCTCTGGCTGGTCCTGGGGCGCGAGCGTGAGGTGGCTTCTCCCCAGGCGGAAAGCACGGGGACCCAGGATTGGAGCCTGGTGTTCCGGCTGTTGCGACGCTCCGATGTGCGCCTTCTGTGCAGCTACTGGTTCTTTGCCCTCTTGCCCTTCACCGCGCTGCTTCTCTTCTACCCGACCTACCTGGTCGAGCAGCGGGGCCTCTCGCTGGGGACTGCGGGAGTGATCGTCGCAGTGACCTCCCTCACGGGGATAGGCATAGCACCCATCGGCGGATGGCTCTCCGATCGCATAGGGCTACGCCGCCCCTTGATCTGGCCATTCGGGATACTGGCCTTATTTGCTCAGATGGCCCTCTTTCTGCCGGTGTCTGCACCGTGGCTCGGCTTAATCGCTTTTGTGTATGGCGTTTGTCTGTGGATCCCGCCGGCGGTGATCATGACCGTTCCTTACGAGCTGGAGGGAATGGGCCCGGCTGACGTGGCAATCACTTCCTCAATCGCCCAGACGATGGGCACCGCGGGTTCCATCCTGGCCGCGCTGGGAGCGGGCCTGCTGTTCCAGCTCACCGGCTCGGTCACCATTCCGCTGTTTGTGAGTAGTTTCGGCTGGCTTACTCGGACGGCTGTCGGGTTGCTCTTGCCCGAGACAGGGCCGAAGGCCGACAGGCATCGTGCGGCGGCCGCCAACTCGGCCTAACCCCGGGGTCACCGAGGCATAATCGCGGCCCCCCGGATCACGAGACCTATGGAGTTAGCGCGAGCCGTGTCGAAGTGGGTGTGTTGGGCACGATGCCTGTCGGCACGCCGGTCGTGGTGAACAGGATCTTCTCAGCGGCCCGCCCCTGGTGGCTATGGTTGCCGGACGCCGGGGCTGGTCTAGGATGAGCGAATGTCGAATGAGCCCGTGGGTGTCCTGGTAATCGGCGCCGGCGCGTCTGGTGGCGCTTTCGCCTGGAGCATCGCCGACGCCGGGATGAGCGTCCTCTGCCTCGAGCAGGGGCCGTGGATGAAACAGCGAGACTTTCCGACCAACAACCTGGGTTGGGAAGCGCGCAGTACGGCGGAGTTCTCCCCCAGCCCGAATGTGCGTGGCCTCCCCGCCGACTATCCCGTCAGCGATGAGAACTCCCCGATCAAGCCTCTGATGTTCAACGCGGTGGGCGGCAGCACGATCCTCTGGGCCGCCCACTTCCCTCGCTTCACGCCCCGTGACTTCCGGGTGAGGAGCGATGACGGCGTGGCGCTCGACTGGCCAATCGACTACAGCACGCTTGAGCCGTTCTTCAATCTCAACGACCGAATGATGGGAGTGTCCGGTCTGGCCGGCGACCCGGCCTATCCGTATCACGAACCTCCTCTGCCGGCCCTGCCCTTCGGCAAGAGCGGTAACACGCTCGCCCGCGGGTTCGAGAAGCTCGGCTGGCACTGGTGGCCCTCTGACAGCGCGATAATCTCCCGCGAGTACCAGGGCCGAGAGGGCTGCATCAACCTTGGGCCCTGCACCACCGGCTGTTCACAGGGCGCCAAGGCCAGCACCGACATCACCTACTGGCCCGTGGCGCAGCGCAAGGGCGTACAGATCCGCACAGGCTGCTGCGTGCGTGAGATCACCGTGCGCGAAGACGGGATGGCGGACGGCGTTCTCTACCATGACGAGGAAGGAATCCTGCAGGAACAGAAGGCAGAGATCGTCGTGCTTGCATGCAACGGCATCGGCACGCCGCGCCTGTTGCTGAACTCACAGAGCGAACAGCACCCGGACGGCCTGGCCAACAGCAGTGGGATGGTCGGCCGGAACCTCATGTTCCACCCCTATGCCTCAATCATGGGCATCTTCGACGAGCCCCTGGAGGGTCACCACGGGCCCGGAGGCTGCTCCCTCTGGAGTCACGAGTTCTATGAGACGGACAGGTCTCGTGGCTTCTTACGCGGCTATTCCTTCGAAGCGGTTCGAGGAATGGCGCCTGTGCAGTCGGCAGTGTTCGGCAGGGCGACGGGTCGGATTCCCTGGGGTACCCCCCACCATGATGCCTACGGAAGGCTCTTCAACCACACGACCGGCATGGTCGCGATCACCGAGGATCTGCCGGACGAGAGCAACACCGTCACCCTCGACTCAGAGCTGGCGGACAGCCACGGCATCCCCGCACCCCGCGTCACCTACGAGCTCAGCGGCAACAGCCGAAGGATGCTGGACCACGCTGTCGAACGTGGGAAGGAGGCCCTGACGGCCGCCGGTGCAGTGGACACATTCGCCGTGCCCCTGATGCACGCCGCCGGCTGGCACCTCATGGGCACGGCGCGCATGGGCACCGATCCGAAGACCTCAGTCGTCAACGAATGGGGCCGGGCCCACGACGTCAAGAACCTGTTCGTCATCGACGGAAGCCTCTTCGTCACCGCAGCAGGGGTGAATCCGACCTCGACCATCCAAGCACTCGCCCTTTACGTGGCCGACTCCATCAAGAAGAACATCGCGAACCTCTTCGACTGATATGAGTGACACACAGAACCTCCTCCGTGATACCACACTCATGCAGGCACTACTCGACCTCGTGATCCCGCCGAGCGACGACGGGAAGCTGCCGGGCGCCGGCGACCTTGGGATCGCCTCCGCCGTGGCTAAAAGCCTGGCGTCGGACCCCGAAATCGAGGCCGGCCTGCGAGCAGTACAGAAAGCAGCCCGGGACCGGGACCCAAGGGGCCTGGTAGCGCTTTCGGCCGAAGGTCGGCTCGAGGTTCTGGAGTCCCAGCTGGGCACTCATCCGACGCTCATGAGCGGACTAACGCGATGGGTATACCCGGCCTATTATCAGCATCCTCGTGTCCTCGAAGGCCTCGGCCAGCCCGGGCGTCCCCCGTTCCCCGGGGGATTCGAAGTGGAAGAGACAGCCCCCGACCTGCTCGAGATTCTGAGAGCGAGGGCCCGGAAGCAGGGTTCAGGCTAGCCTCGGCCATTGACCCCCGGCCACCTATCGGAGAGCTGATAGGCCGGAGCCGCAGAAATCTATCGACCCTTGAAATGGGCTTCCCGCTTCTCCAGGAATGCCCGGACACCCTCGTGATGATCCTCGCTGTGGAAGCACTTCTGCAATGCTTCCGAACTCCGAGGGATGTGCTCTTCGGGGGATCGGGCAAGGCCGTCATACACGAGGGATTTCGTGAGTCGGTGGGCAAATGGTGAGCCCTTGAGGACGGCATCCGCCAGCTCACGAGTGGCAGTTTCGAGCTGCTCGGGTTCGACGACAGCATGCACGTAACCAATTTCCCTGGCTTCTTCTGCCCCCAGGAATCGCCCGGTGAACAGCAACTCCAGGGCCCTTGGCAGCCCGATCATACGCGGCAGCAGCCAGGTTCCAGCGCCTGTGTCGGGCACCAACCCACGCTGCGCGAAGATCCACGAGAGGCGGGCGCGCGTGGTCATGATCCTCAGGTCTGCGTGGCTCGTGAACTCCGCACCCATCCCAACTGCGGGGCCATCGATTGCGCATATCGTCGGCTTGGGACAACCGGCCAGCACCCACCAGCCACGTCCGGGCTGGCGTTCAACGGCGCCACCACCACGTTCTTCCGGTGTCTCGCTGTCCAGTTCCGATAGATCTGTGCCGGCACAGAAAGCGCCTCCGGCCCCGGTAACGACAAGCACCTGAACCTCTTCATCGTCGCTCGCCTCCCGGATCAGGCGTCCGTACTCTACGCTCATCGCGTGTGTCATTGCGTTGCGCCGTTCGGGCCGATCAATCGTGATCGTTGCAACCCGATCGTCGACGGCATATCGGATGTTGTCGTGGCTCACAGCCTTGTCTCCTCCCGCGTTCTGCCGGATTTCTCCGGACCCCTTCCGGTTGCACCGGCCGCGCACATCATAGCCGTGGTTGATCCGCTCGCGTCGCAGACAATTTCGTCGTACGAATCTAAACGCTTTGCCCTCCTTCCGGAGGGACCCCCCGGAGGCGGAAACCACAGAGAACCTGGAGCCACGTGGGATCTTGACATGGAGAGTTCCAAGTTTGACCGATGAACAAACCCAGGTCATCGGTGCTCGGCGCATAGTTCGCTACCTGAGTGGGGGCCGAGACTGCCCTGTTCGCGCGGCGTGGTCAACCCGAATAGACGTCCAGCAGCCGGGCCGCGGTAGCCGCAAGCACCGCCACATTATCGGCGACGTTCTCGTGGCGTGGGTTCGAGGAAGCGCCCTCCAGCCAGCGGTTGTGCAGCTGCTGGATTACAACCGCGGTCTTCCATTGGCCGAACGCCTCGTACCAGGCCACCGTCTCGGGGTCGAGCCCGGTGCGGGAAATGTAGCGCTCGATGACCTCAGCACGCGTAGGCAGACCCATCTCACGCATGCCTTCGTGGCTGCCGCGCCGGGCCTCGGTAGGATCGCTCGGGTCGGGCCAATAGTTGAGCAGCGTTCCGAGGTCGATCAGGGGGTCACCCAGCGTAGCCATATCCCAATCGAAGACGGCTAGCGCACGGTCCGGGTCAGCCGGGTCGAAAGCGCAGTTATCGAGCTTGAGGTCGTTGTGCACGATGGAGGCGCGCTGGGACGATGGTTGCGTGCCGGCCAGGCGCTCGGCCACCTCGGCCATTGGTGCCTTTACATCGTCGGCTGAGTGTGGTGCAGCCAGCTCCCAGCGTCGGCGCCATCCGCTGACCTGGCGCGTTACGAAGCCGTCTGACCTGCCAATGTCGGCGACCTCCGCTGCCTCCGGATCAAGCAGGTGCAAGTCGGCCATTGCGTCCACCACCGCGAAACCGAGACGGCGCCCCACCTCCGGCAAGGCGGCCATGGACTGCGGGATCTCCCCCCGCAGCACGACACCCGGCCGACGCTCCATCACGAAGAAGTCCGCGCCGGCGACGGCATGGTCGTCGCAGAAGATATAGGCCCTCGGTGCCCGATCGTAGTGCCGCCAGAGCCGCGAAAGGACCCGCCATTCGCGGCGCATGTCGTGGGCACCGGGCGGGATCGTGCCGAAGGGCGGCCGACGCAGCACCAGCTCACGATCGGCCAGTCGGAGGAGATAGGTCAGGTTGGCCGACCCATTTGTGAATTGCTTGACGTCGACAAAGCCCGCGCCGCCCACCTCGTGCAGATTCTGATGGAGTTACGCAACGATTCCGTCCCAGTCGAGGCGGTC
>DASCML010000176.1:0-3843 GCA_036010925.1 Dehalococcoidia bacterium
CTGGGAAACCTTCTGGATCTCCCTGATGCGATCGGAAGTGTAGACGGTGCTGGCCTCGGGCTTCCCCGTTTCGGACATTCCCTGGGCGATCTCTTCGCTAGTCGGCTCGCGACCATACTCCTGGACGAGGCGACGGCTCACGCGAACGAGCTTGTTGATTGTCTCGACCATGTGGACCGGGATCCGGATCGTGCGCGCTTGGTCGGCAATCGCCCTAGTTATGGCCTGCCGAATCCACCAGGTGGCGTAAGTCGAGAATTTGTAGCCCTTGCGGTAGTCAAACTTCTCGACCGCACGGATAAGCCCGATGTTGCCCTCCTGGATCAGGTCCAGCAGAGACATTCCCCGACCGATGTATTTCTTGGCGACCGATACCACAAGCCTGAGGTTGGCTTCTGTGAGCCGACGCTCGGCTGCGAAGCCGTTGCGCTTGATCTCGTCGAAGTGTCGCTGAAGCTGGTCCTCCATCGCCGCGATCTCTTCAACCAGGCCATCCACCGGCGGCATGAGTTTCTTTTCGCCCCCGGCCTCCTCGCCCATCTGGGCAACGAGATCTTGGTTGAGGATGTGAGTTACGATTGAAAATTGGACTATGCGAGCGTGGGCTTCGTCTTCTTCCGCCTTCGCCTTCTCGCCTACGAAGGCACGGAATTGAAGATCCATCTCGCCGTCGATCAGTCCCCGCATTTGGGGGTCGCCTATCGACTCGGAGAGAGACAGTGTCTTGAGTTTCGGGGCTTCCGCGTCACGCCACTTGGGCATCTTCAATGGCTCGCTGTCGTCTTTTGGCTCTAACTCGTCGGCAACGATGGTCTCGTAATTGTCGATGAACTCGATGGCCGACTTGAAGTACACGGTCAGCTCGTCCCACTGGTCGAGTAGTTCGACGCCGACGCGGGAGGAGCTCGGACTTTCGTTGAACCGTTCCTTATAGGCAGCGTCAATCGCACCGAGATGGATGCCCTCTTCCATCTGGCGTGCGAGGTACTTCTCGTCGTCGGCTGTCAGCAAGAAGACCTTGCCGATCTCCCTCAGGTACATACGGACCGGGTCGTCGATGCCTTCGGTCTCGTCCGCGAGCAGCGATATCGCCTCGGTGGCCTTTGCCTCTACCTCTTCCTGCGGCTCATCATCGTCGGATGCGGACTCAGACTCCTCCTCCTCATCCTCCTCCTCCTCATCCGACTCAGCGGTTTCGCTCGAGGCTGAGGAGGCACCGATGGGGGCGAGAACGCCCACGCCGGTGCCTCCTTCCTCTTCGTCGCCCTGGGCCAGAGAACTGGTTGATCGACTCACCGTCGATGCCAGTAGTTCAGAGTCGCCGCTGCCACGCTCGGTAAGCGTATTTTTATTCATTGTTGAGTGAGCATCCTAGAGTCAATTGAGAGTGCAGACACACTACTCCTTTTCTAGTATGTCACATTTCTCTCAAGTTCTCAATACATCAGGATGCCCTTCCCGAGCGCCAACTACTGCCCACGATCGGCGTGGCCTTTTTGAGCTACGGTCCTATTTCGTTGGCGCGTATACTCGGGTCGCCGGGAGGCAAGCGAGGCGCAACCGGGGGGCCCCTCCGCGGTGACCTCGATTCTCCGCGCGAGTGGCGCGCGAACCGATCGCGACTGGTCGGGACCGGTGCAACCGACGCAGTCTGTTTCGACGTGCCCTAGGCGCCATTGCTCCGTTGGCGTGGGCAATCAGCAGGGACCGCTGGTCCAGGAGGAACTCACCATTGGGAATCGACACGTTCAATAGCCGTGGCAATCTGACTTCCGGGGGCCGGAATTTCATACTTCATCGGCTCTCTGCGCTGACTCAGGCCGGTATCGGGCATGTTGAGCGACTTCCCTTCTCGCTGAAAATCCTCCTGGAGAACCTTCTCCGTCTCGAAGACGGCCGTGGCGTGACCGACGGCGACATTAGGGCGCTCGCAGAATGGACGCCCGGCGGAACTGAGCGGGAGATCTCCTACACTCCGGCCAGGGTCCTCCTCCAGGATTTCACCGGGGTCCCAGTTGTGGTTGACCTGGCGACGATGCGTGACGCGATCGTCGAGCTAGGAGGCGATCCAGCCCGGATCAATCCAGCCCAGCCCGTTGACCTGGTGATCGACCATTCGGTTCAGGTCGACCACTTTGGGGCGCCCGGTGCATTTGCGAGAAACGTAGAGTTGGAGTTCGAGCGGAACCGGGAGCGGTACCAGTTTCTCCGCTGGGGGCAGCAGGCCTTCCAGAATTTCAGAGTGGTGCCGCCCGGCACCGGCATCGTCCACCAGGTCAATCTCGAGTACCTCGCCACCGTCGTCTTCACTGGCGAAGACGGTTCTGCTTACCCGGACACCCTCGTCGGTACTGATTCCCACACAACCATGATCAACGGCCTCGGTGTCCTCGGTTGGGGAGTCGGGGGTATCGAAGCTGAAGCAGCGATGCTCGGGCAGCCTGTCGCGATGCTGATTCCCGATGTCGTGGGGTTCAGGTTGACTGGCCGGCTGCCGGAAGGCGCCACGGGAACGGACCTTGTGCTGCAGGTGGTGCAGATGCTTCGGGAGAAGGGCGTCGTCGGGAAGTTCGTTGAGTTTTTCGGGGAGGGACTTTCCTCCCTGCCCCTCGCGGCGAGGGCAACCATCGCCAACATGGCTCCGGAGTACGGAGCGACCATGGGATTCTTCCCTGTCGATGATGAGACACTCGCCTACTTGCGGCTCTCGGGAAGGGATGAGTTTCAGGTACAACTCGTTGAGGAATACTGCCGCGAGCAGGGCCTCTTCCGGACCGACGGTGAAGCTGACCTACTGTTCTCGGACCGGCTCGAGCTGGATCTCGGGGATATCGGGCCGTCGATTGCGGGACCCCGGAGGCCGCAGGATCGTATCGGTCTTCGCGACGCCAAGTCCGCTTGGCGGGAAACACTACCGACGCTTCTTTCGGCGGATGGTCGTCCCGACGCAGAGGCCACGCTGACTCTTGATGGCTCTGAGTACCGTTTGGCGAACGGATCGGTCGTGATAGCAGCGATCACAAGTTGCACGAACACATCCAATCCGGAGTTGATGCTTGGGGCGGGCCTCTTGGCCAAGAAAGCAGTGGAGAAGGGGCTCTCGCGCAAACCGTGGGTGAAAACCTCCCTCGCCCCAGGGTCCCAAGTTGTCAGCGAGTACCTCCGTGCTTCGGGCCTGTCCCCCTTCCTCGATGAGCTGGGTTTTGACCTCGTCGGGTACGGCTGCACAACGTGCATAGGTAACTCGGGTCCACTTCCTGAGCCCGTGAGCTCCGCTATCCGCGACGGGGACTTGGCCGCGGTCGCTGTGCTGTCCGGCAACCGCAACTTCGAAGGCCGTGTGAATCCTGATGCTCGGGCCAACTACCTCGTGTCGCCGCCGCTCGTTGTGGCATACGCCTTGGCCGGAACGATGGACATCGATCTCCACAATGAGCCTCTGGGGGAGGATATCGATGGATCGCCCGTCTATCTTGGGGACATCTGGCCCAGCACGAGCGAGGTTGTCCAGGTTGTTCAGTCCAGTGTCCACTCAGGCATGTTCCGTGAGTGTTATTCGGCCGTCTTCGAAGGCGAGGAACGCTGGCGCGAGCTTCCCACGCCAGATGGGACCGGCTACATGTGGGACGACGCATCGACCTACATCCGTAAGCCTCCGTTCTTTGAAGGGATTTCCCCTCAGCCTGAGCCGGTGCGCGATGTTGAAAATGCCCGGGCCATCGTGGTAGTTGGTGATTCGACGACCACAGACCACAGCTCGCCCGCCGGCAATATTGCGCCTACCAGCCCGGCGGCCGACTACCTGCGCGGGATGGACGTTGCCCGGGCGGATTTCAATCAATA
>DASCML010000177.1:0-5646 GCA_036010925.1 Dehalococcoidia bacterium
ATTTGATGTATCTTACGTTCACGAAGCGGTCGGATTTCCGTGCTTTGTGAAGCCGGCCAATGGGGGATCGAGCGTGGGAGTTTCGAAAGCCCTCTCTATCGAGGACCTACCGGCCGCTTTTTCAGCTGCCTTCGTTCACGATGACAAGATCCTCGTTGAGCAGGCCATTGAGGGCCGGGAGGTAGAATGTTCCGTTCTCGGCAACGAGAGTCCCGAGGCCAGCGTCGTCGGTGAGATCATCCCGGACCGCGAGTTTTACGACTACGACAGCAAGTACTCTGAATCCTCGTTGTCAGCGCTAAAGATTCCAGCCGAACTCGATAGGTCGACGGCGGACGAAGTACGGAACCTGGCAATCCGGACGTACTCGGTAATGGGCTGTGAAGGTTTCGCGAGGGTCGACTTCTTCGTGACAAGCGAACAGCAGGTGGTCGCCAGCGAAGTCAATACAATTCCCGGTTTCACCGCGATAAGCATGTACCCCAAGCTGTGGTCGGCTAACGGCCTCCCGTACAGTGAGTTACTGACCCGGATTCTCGATCTCGGATTCGCGCGTCACATCCGGAGGCAGCGGGATGGGTAAGTACGTTCCCCGGCCCGGACCGGACAAGCATCGGGTCGTGCGGCGCTCAGCCATCGTGAAAGACGTAGCCCGCGGAAGGCTACGCAGTGTGGTGCGCAGGCACTCCTCGCTGGTGATCGCCCGGCGAACCGGCGGGGCTGCCGCGGCCGCTGTCTCGCGGGTGGGGTCGCTTGCAGCCGCTATTCTGCACATCGGCCGGTCTGCGCTCAGAGTTCGAACGGCCATAGTCGCCATATTGCTCGCCGCCATTATTGGTGGCGGAACGTGGGCCTGGCGCTCCTCGTACTTTGAAATCAAGAGCGTCGAGGTTGTCGGCACGATCACGTTGGAACCAAGTGAACTGGCCACTCTCACCAACCTCGACGGACGTCACATGATCACCGCCGACCTGGACCGGGCTCAACGCGAGGTCTTGGACGTGCCACTCGTCCGGGCAGTGTCCATCGAGCGAAAGTGGCCGGACAGGATCGTTGTCCATATCAATGAGCGAACCCCATGGGGGACCTGGGAGCAGGCTGGGGTGCGATACGCCATCGACCGTGACGGGGTGGTCCTCGGGAACTTCTCCGTGCCCCCGGGGTCGCCGCTCGTAATTAGCGCCGACCCCATCTCTCTGCGTCAGGGTGATCGCGTCAGCTACCAGGCAGTGGACGCGGTTGTAGAGATATATGAACTGCTTCCGCAGGAGCTCGGGACCGGGGTCCACCAGGTGGCTTTCGTGCCCGGACTCGGCGTGGAAGTGGTCACCGACACCGGACAAGTCGCGCTCCTGGGTGACTCGTCATCAGTCGCATACAAACTGGCTGTGTGGGCCGAGGTGGACGCTGAGGCAAGGGCACAGCGCATCAACTACGGGGTTATAGACCTCCGGTGGGGCAACCGGCCGGTCTTGTATTGAGGTGAGCGGAATGAGCAAGAGAAGTGGCACTGTCGCTGCCGTTGATGTGGGTTCCACCAAGGTTACGGTAGTCGTCGCCGACGTAGGAGAGTTCGGCGAAACGCGAATCCTTGGTGTCGGAGTTACCCCAGCGGCCGGGCTGTCCCGGGGGGCGATCGACAACATCGGGTCGGCTCGTGAAGCAATCTCAACCGCGGTCCAGCGGGCGGAACAATCATGCGGAATGAGAATTCTGAGCGCTGGTGTCAGCATCACCGGGAGCCACATCCAGAGCCAGAACAGCCGGGGCATTATCGCTGTCACAGACCGAACTCGCCCGATAAGCGAGGACGACAAAGAGCGAGTGCTGGAAGCGGCAAGCCAGATTGCAATTCCCACCAATCGCGAGGTACTTCACAGCATCCCCCGGGGCTACTGGGTGGAGGGCACCGAACAGGTGAGCGACCCCGCCGGAATGTTCGGCGGGCGCGTAGATGCAGAGGTCCACATCGTGACCGCCGCCGTTTCCGCCATTCAGAACCTCACGAAGTGTGTGGAAGGTGCCGGGGTCCAAGTAGACAACATCGTCCTTGGACCCCTCGCCGCCGCGCACGCATCTCTGCAGGAGCAGGAGCGAGTACAGGGTTCGGCGCTGATCGACATCGGCGGAAGCGCGACTTCTCTCTGTGTTTTCGAAGAAGGGAACATAGCTCATAGCGCCTGTCTCCCGCTTGGGGGGACCCATATAACGCAGGACCTAGCTCGCGTCCTTCGCTGCCCGTGGGAGAGCGCCGAGACTCTCAAGCGAGAGGCTGGCGCGGCCGGCGTCGACCCCTCGATGAACGGTCAATCCGTGGAAATCGAGGCATTTGGGACTCACCCCTCCAAGCAAGTGGCACTGACCCACGTCAGCGAGATTATCCAGGCCCGCCTCGAAGAGATCTTCGAAGTTGTAATACTCGAGTTGAAGCGAGCGGGTTACCTCGACCGGCTCGCCGCGGGGCTTGTGGTGACCGGCGGGACGAGCGAACTCGATGGAATCGCCGAATTCGCCGAGAGCCGGCTGGGCCTCCCGGTTCGAGTTGGATCGCCCCGCGGATATGCGGGCCTGAACGAACTCGTCAGCACGCCGACCTATTCGACGGCGCTCGGACTGGCTGACTTCATGCTGGGTGACCGCGACCGCGTCGTGCAGCCGAGTGGGTATAGCACCGCTCCCGGGTTGGGGGGCGGCCTGCTCCGCCGGCTGGCCACGTTCGGAAGGGGGCTGATCCCCGAATGAGCGCGAGAGGAAGAGAAGTGTGAGCCTCATCGAATTCACCAAAGAAGACCGCGAAAGTCACAGGAGGAACAGAACAGCTATGAGCATTCGCTACGAACCAGAGCTTCTACCGGATATCAAGGTCATCGGGGTCGGAGGCGGTGGCTGCAACGCGGTCAACCGCATGGTTCGCGCCAAGATCCCGGGAGTTTCGTTCGTCGCCTGCAACACGGACGCCCAGGCGTTGGTGTCCGCGGAAGCTTCCCAGCGCATTCGAATCGGTGAGAAGCTCACCAAGGGTCTCGGGGTCGGGGGCGACCCGTCGCGGGGCGAACGGGCTGCAGACGAATCTCGGGACGAGCTCGTGGAGCTCGTCCGCGGTACGGAGATGGCCTTCGTTACCGCCGGAATGGGCGGTGGCACCGGCACGGGGGCCGCCCCGATAGTCGCTGAGATAGCGAAGGACTCGGGTGCTCTCACTATCGGCGTGGTAACGAAGCCGTTCCCCTGGGAAGGCTCACACCGGATGCGCCAGGCCGAAGAGGGCATCGAAAAACTCAGGGAGAGCGTCGACACCCTCATCGCCATCCCCAACGGCCGGCTCCTTGAGATTTGCCCCGAAAACTGCACGGTGGACGAGGCCTTCGTGACAGCAGACGACGTCCTCCGCCAGGCGATTCAGTCTATCTCCAACATCATCAGTCAAAACGGCGCCATTAATCTCGACTTCAATGACGTCCGGGCGATCATGAGCGAAGCCGGTCCGGCCCTGCTCGCTGTAGGAAACGGAGCAGGTGAGAATCGGGCGGCCGAAGCCGCGCGGGCGGCGACCACGAGTCCGATTCTCGACCAGTCGATCGATGGTGCCCGCAACGTGCTCTTCAACATCAGTCACAATGGTGACCTCCAGCTTAAGGAGCTGGATACCGCTGCCCGAGTGATTGCGGAGGTCGTCGACTCAGGAGCAAACGTAATCTTCGGAACGGTGCTCGATCCGTCGCTGGCAGAAAGCATCCAAATTACGGTGATCGCGACTGGCTTCGAGCCGCGAGCGCAGCTGCTGAACGATCCGGACGACGAGCGACGGATCACAGAGATTGGTCTGCCCGGCGTCTCCTCAGCAGAGGACGCCGAACTCCCCGCGTTCTTACGCCGGAACATTCGCTCACTGAACGTAATCGGTGGAACCGGGGACAACGCAGCGAAACTGGCTGAAAGGAGGTAGCCACCTGACCGAGTGCGCCTAGAGGTGCAAGGCAAGGGGTCTGATGCAATTGGGAGAGCGCATCAGACCCCTTGCCTTGCCTGGAACGTCGACCACTCCGCCGACGGCACCTCCCTCAGCCGAAAAACAACGGTAGCACCACCTGGCAGCCGGGCGCCAACCGCCGACGTAGTCATGCCTCCCTCTCGGGATCCTGATACCAATCCGTTCTCCCAGATTCCATGGGCTCCCCGGTGAGCCGGGCTGGGATCCACTCGGACAAGAGCGCTTCGAGCTGGTCACTGGCACCGCCCAGGGAGTGGCCCGTGTCCGCAATATGCACGAAATGCTTCGGGTCATTCGCTCTCGAATAGATGTTTTCGCTGGCATCAGAAGCAAGCACAGAGTCAGCAGCCCCGTGTACGAGGAGCAGAGGACTCTCGAGGTTCTCGACTGTGCGGGTACCAAAAAGTTGGGGCGAAAGCGAGGCCACAGCCCGGGCCATGGGAGAGAGTTCACACGCCTTGATAACGACCGCGCCACCGAAGCTGTGCCCGACCAACACGACATCCGTCGCACCGACACCCTTCAGGAAGGAACACCCCCCGAGAACATCCAGCACGCACTCATCAAACTCGTTCGGTTGCCGATATTCGATTCGAAGAGACGAGACACCGTTTTCCGCGAGGGCGGCTGGCAAGCGAGAGTAGAGCCCGTTCGCCGGTCCATCAATTCCGCCCATCGCGCCCCCGACGAATACTGCCGCCCCCGTTCCGCCCTCGACCGCGTAGAACATGCACTCAAGGGGACCACGGCTCGTCTCAAGCCGTATTTGAAACGTGTTCTCAGCCTCTGTCGGCGAGCCGAGCACCTGGAGAATTCGCAATTCGAGATCGTCTAGCCGTTCGGTCACGACTGCCCCCCAGTGGCCATGAATCATGGACCCGACGGCCGGGGCCCGCCAGCCGATTTTGTCCGCATCAGCCTCGTAGCCGTGATGGATGGTAGGCTCTCCTCTCGCGGCCAGACGGCCAGACTCAGGAATTAAGAGGTAAAGATTTTCGACATGGCAATTAGATTCGACGGCCAGGTGGCGCTGGTGACCGGTGCGGGCGGCGGGCTCGGCAAAGCTTATGCGCTAGACCTCTCAAGCCGCGGCGCCAAAGTCGTGGTCAACGACCTCGGCGGAGACCCCCGCGGACAAGGTGCAGACGCCGCCCCTGCTCAGAAAGTGTGTGACGAGATCAAGGCCGCCGGCGGTGAGGCCATACCAAACTTCGATAGCGTGGCCGAGTACGATGGCGGCTTCAACATGGTTAAGCAGGCGATCGATCAGTGGGGTCGGCTCGATGTCGTTGTCTGCAACGCCGGAATCCTCAGGGACATCGCTTTTCACAACATGAGTGAAGAGGACTGGGACAAGATCTTCGCCGTCCACGTCAAAGGGAGCTTCAGCGTTTTGCGGGCTGTCTGGCCGGTCTTCCGGCAGCAATCCTACGGCCGAGTTGTTCTGACAACCTCCAGCTCAGGCATCTGGGGAAATTTCGGACAGACGAACTACGGGGCGGCGAAGACAGCAATGCTGGGGATGATGAACGTCCTCAAGCAGGAGGGCGCGAAGTACAACGTCAAAGTGAACACGCTCGCCCCCGTTGCCGGCACGCGCCTTACGGCCACCGTGATGCCTCCCGAAGCCGTCGAGCGGCTGAAGCCGGACTACG
>DASCML010000178.1:0-3990 GCA_036010925.1 Dehalococcoidia bacterium
GTGCGCGTGAAGCAAGGCCGACATCAGCAGGCCGCTTCGTTGGCCCTTGACTCGGGCAGTCGCCGCGTTGTCCAGAAACGGAGTCTCGAGGCGAAGTATCTGAAGGTCGTCCGGAGGGGCCGCATCGAGGAGGTTGCCCTCCCCGCCGACCAGCGTCTTGACCGACGTAACCAGTTCCTCCCGGATCGCATCAAGCGGTGGATTGGTTACCTGGGCGAACAGCTGCTTGAAGTAGTTATACAGCGGCTGCGGACGGTCCGAGAGGACCGCCAGCGGAACGTCGTTGCCCATGGAACCGATCGCCTCTTCGGCGCGCTCGGTCATCGGCCCGATGACATACTTTATGTCTTCTTGCGAGTACCCGAAAACAATCTGCTGCTCGACCAGGTCATCGTCTAAGGGCGGTTCCGGATTCGGCGCCGGAGGCAGATCGTCCAGGTCGACCAAGTGCTCCTCAATCCAGCGCCCGTAGTCGTGGGCAGATGTGTAGCGGGACTTCAGCTCGTCGTCTGCAATGATTCGCCCCTCATCCAGGTTTACGAGGAACATTCGCCCGGGCTGCAGCCTGCCCTTGGTCAGGACACGCTCCGGCTTGAGTGGAAGCACACCAACTTCGGAGGCCATGATTACCAGGTCGTCCTCGGTCACGTAATAGCGGGATGGCCGCAACCCGTTCCGATCAAGAACAGCGCCGATGGTGCGGCCGTCCGTAAAGGCAATCGAAGCCGGTCCGTCCCACGGTTCCATCACGCTGCTGTGATATTCGTAAAATGCCTTTTTCTCGGCGCTCATCGAGGTGTGAGCCTGCCAAGCCTCGGGGATGAGCATCATCACCGCGTGTTCAATCGGCCGCCCGGACAGAGTGAGCAACTCAAGGGCGTTGTCGAAGCAGGCCGTATCACTACCTCGATCGTCAATGACCGGGATGATCTTGCCAGGTGATTCGAAGTGAGGGGATTCGAACAGGGCCTCGCGGGCGTTCATCCAGTTAACATTGCCGCGGAGCGTGTTGATTTCGCCGTTGTGCGCGATCATCCGGTAGGGATGGGCGAGCCTCCAGCTGGGAAAGGTGTTCGTGCTGAAGCGCGAGTGGAACATCGCCAGGGCACTCACCATGCGCGGATCCGACAGGTCCGGGTAATAAGAGCGAAGCTGTGGCGCTGTGAGCATCCCTTTGTAAACCAGGAGCTTGCAGGAGAGGCTCGGGAAGTAATACTCGCGCCCCTCGGAGCCCACCTGGCTCTCGATCTCTTGTTCAAACCGTTTGCGAATCACGTAGAGGATCCGCTCAAAGGATTCTTCGTCTGGAACGTCGGCGGCCCTCCCGATGAAAACCTGCTCCATGCGCGGCTCGCCTGACAGCGCGGTCGCACCCACGCCGTTGTTGTTGGTTGGTACCGGCCTCCAGCCGAGGAGGTGCTGTCCTTCTTCGGCCACTATCGAAGCGAGCAGGTTCTTCGCCAACGGCATGCCCTCGTTATAACGAGGAGTGAACAGAACACCAGAACCATAGTGACCTGAAGGCGGTAAACGCAGGCCAAATTCAGCACACTCGTGGCGCAGAAACTCGTCCGGCATCTGGAGCGTCATACCGGCACCATCACCTGTGTTCTCTTCGCAGCCACAGGCTCCGCGGTGAGCCAAGTTCTCCAGGGCGGTAAGGCCATCTTGGATGATTTGATGAGACCGTTCGCCCTTCAGGTGCACGATGAAACCAACACCACACGAGTCGTGCTCGTGCGTCGAGTCATAAAGTCCGGTGCGGATGTTCTCCCCCATGGTGGAAGCCCTAGAACCTTTCGCACCCCGGCTGTTTACGGGATTAAAGCTATTCTCCACGCTTGTCTTGCGCGTTTGTGAAAGATTTCCCAAGCACGGTGGGGGGCTTTCTGTTAAGGGAGGAGTATAACGGCAGCGTCAAGTCCCCGGGGTTTGCTAACTTTCGGGTCCGAGACTCTGATACAACGCATTGTTTTGAGCTATCTCCGAGGCAGCGCCTCCGGACCCCTAGAAGCGCTGGGACTAGTGGACATCCGACCTGAAGCCGTCCGCAATTGAGGCTGTCGTCCGACCGTGCCAGCGAGAAAGAGCAATTTGAGCGAAGACCGTTACCGAGACGAATCGAACATCGAGAGTGTAATGAGCAGACGCGCACACACGGTCGGGCCTGCTGTTTGGACAGCCGCATAGCCTGACAAACGTCCTGACACTTCGTTCGCCGGGTGGCGGCTTCTTCCTATGGCTTTCGCTTCCTGACCGGCTGCCTGCCATGGAAGTGCAGGCAGCCGCCTACAAACGAGGCGTGGTGGTGGGAGGGGCACAATGTACTTTGCCGACGGCTGGGTGACGCAATGGCAGAGGTTGCCGGTCGTTCCGCGCCCAAATAGCGGACCGGCACCTCTTTCCTTCACCTTCGCGTGGCTGCATGGCAGAGTAAACTTCACCTGATTTCAAACCTCAGAGGTTCGTATGCCTTTTGACCAGCGCCACAAGAGTCGGGGCCTTGTTGATGGCCCCGACAGGGCAGCCGCACGTTCCTACTACAAGTCCGTTGGATTCAGCTCCGACGACCTTCGCAAGCCGCTCGTGATGGTGGCGCACGAATGGATCGGGACGATGCCCTGCAATTACAACCAGCGCGAGTTGGCCCAACACGTCATGGCCGGGATCCGAGCCGCAGAAGGCACGCCGATGGAGGTGAACACGATTTCCATCAGCGACGGAATATCGATGGGGACGGAAGGCATGAAGGCCTCTCTGATCAGTCGCGAAATAGTCGCTGACTCCGTCGAACTTTGCGGTGTTGGTTACTCGTTCGATGCAGCAGTCGTACTGGTCGGCTGCGACAAGACTATTCCGGGTGCCGCGATGGCACTCGCCCGGCTGAACATCCCATCGCTGATCCTCTACTCAGGCTCCATTGCGCCCGGCAACTTCAGGGGCAGGGACGTCACAATCCAGGATGTGTTTGAAGGCGTTGGCCAGCACGCCGCTGGAAGCATCACCGACGCCGACCTCGAAGAGCTTGAAAACGTTGCCTGCCCGGGCGCCGGTGCCTGCGGCGCCCAATATACGGCCAACACGATGGCCACCGTCATGGAATTTATCGGTCTCTCACCGATGGGAAGTGCAACGGTAGGGGCAACGGACGGCGGTAAGAAGCAGGTCGCCTTCAAGGCCGGCGAGCTCGTGATGGACTGCCTTATGAGAGGACAACGACCGCGTGAGATTCTCACTCGCAAGGCCTTCGAAAACGGCATTATCTGCGCAGCCTCGACCGGCGGCTCGACCAACGTGGTCCTTCATCTGCTCGCCCTCGCCAGGGAAACTGGCATCCCGTTGACGATTGATGATTTCGACGAGATCAGTGAGCGGACCCCGCTTATCGGTGACATGAGGCCAGGCGGACGGTATGTCGCTCTGGACATGGACAGAGCGGGCGGAACGCCGCTCTTGGCTCAGCGCCTCCTCGAAGCCGGAAAACTCCACGGAGAAGTTGAAACCGTAACCGGAAAGACCATCTCGGCGGAGGCCGCGTCGGCCGTCGAAACGCCGGGCCAGGACGTGATCCTCCCGGTCGACAAGGCCCTGAAGGAGACGGGAGGACTCGTCATCCTCAAAGGCAATCTCGCCCCCGACGGCTGCGTTGTGAAGGTCGCCGGACATGAACGGCTCCTGCACTCGGGTCCCGCAAGGGTGTTCAATCGCGAAGAGGACGCTTTCGCGGCCGTCTCCAGCGGCTCGATTAACGAAGGTGACGTTGTCGTGATTCGCTACGAAGGCCCCCGAGGCGGTCCGGGCATGCGCGAAATGCTCGGAGTGACCGCCGCGCTTGTCGGCACCGGTCTAGGCGAATCGGTGGCACTCCTCACCGACGGCCGCTTCAGCGGCGCGACCCGCGGCCTGATGGCTGGGCACGTCGCTCCCGAGGCCGCGGTGGGGGGTCCGATCGCAGCGCTGAGGGAGGGAGACACGATCACATTCGATATC
>DASCML010000179.1:0-3941 GCA_036010925.1 Dehalococcoidia bacterium
CGCTTCGCTTGCGTACTGCTCGTAGAACATGAAGAGGCTGGCGTCTTCTGACGTGGTATGAAGTGAGTACGTGACCGCCTGGCCAGCCTCGTGCTGCTTCACGTTCGCAATCATCTCTTCGAGCACCGCACGAAGCTCATCCGCCTTTCCTTCACCTGCCTGTAGCTTGGCGATAACTGTTATCACTTGTGTCCTCCGGTAGTCAGCTACGGGCGATTGTAGGGCTGCCCGTGGCTTACGTCCCCACAGACACGATAGGCTTTCGAGCATGCTGCCGATGAAACGGATTCCCGCGACTCGGCTGAACACCCTATTAGCGGCAGCCTCCGCCTCGGAATACGCGGACCCATCCGTTCACTACCCGGACTGGTACCTGCATCGCTGGCACTTCCTCCCGGACGGGTACCTGACGGCTCGCGGAGCCCACCAGTACGACCGGTTTATCCGACCTCTCTACCACGCGGCATCGGAGTCAAGAACTCAGACGCTGCTTTCAAACATCGTGGTCAGTTTGAGGCCCGGGTCGGTGCTTGAAATCGGATGCGGTCCGGGGAGGACTCTTGCACAGCTGGCTGCCATCCCCAGCGTATCGTTGTCAGGCATCGACCTTTCCCCTTTCATGCTCGAACTGGCAGCAGACCGCGCAGGCGACGCTGTCCAGCTGCGGCAGGCAAACGCAACCTTATTGCCGTTTAAGGCTGAGAGTTTCGACCTGGTGCTCGCACTCCACGTGCTCGGTCACATGCCCCCGCTCGAGGCGACCGTCGCCGCCGCCGAAGCTGTTCGCGTGCTTCGACCTGGCGGCCGACTGGTGACGGTCGAACACTCCTGGCATCACCTGGAATGGCCTGACAGCCTTGAACATAGACGGCACAGGCGTGTTGGAAGAGGATTCGCTCGGCTCCGCATCCACCGCCGAAAACTTGTCGCGGCGTCCGAACCCCGCGACACCAGTGAGGAGTAGATGTGACCAACGCAGATGACGCCGGGAATGATCAGAGCGAATTCGTCCGGAGCCTGAAGACCGAGGCGGCGAGTCTATCCAACGAGGAACTCGTGGCCGGTTTGAACGGGACAGTTGATGACTTCCATGCGGTATCCAGCAAGATTCCGGAGTCCGCCTGGGCCACAACTCCGGCGGCCGACGAGTGGTCCGCCGCGCAATGTTTCCAGCACGTCACAGCGCTCAACATCGCCCTTTCGAAACAAGCCCTCTACGTCGCCCTCAGCGGTGATAACCCGGGCTACAGCGAAGACACAGAGTTCGAGAGCGAAAGGGAGGTTGCGGGCGCCCGGCACCGGGAGGCCATCGACTCACTGTTCGCACACATCGAAGCCGCCGGGCCAACAGACTTTCTCGAAGCCACCTGGAGTCTTGGGGCGCTGGGCCCCCTCAACTGGCGCGAATGGATAGTCTTTCTCCGTACGCACACCGAAGAACACGCGGGTCAACTCCGAAATCTGAATCTCTGAGAGCACATAATCGAACATCTGTTCCCCATCCGTCGAGCTTCCGTTAGCATGGCTCGAAGATGCGAATCATCCACTTTGCCGACCTCCACATCGGCGTGGAGTTATACGGCCGCCCGATCCCGGATCGGCCGTGGTCGTCGCGGATGCAGGACTTCCTTGACGCCTTCGATTTCCTTGTGGACTACGCCATCGAAGAGGGCGCAGACGCTGTCATTTTTGCTGGCGACGCGTACAAATCGCGCGAGCCCACTCAGACCCAGCAACGGGAGTTCGCGAGACGCCTCCGAAGGCTGAGCGAAGCGGAGATCGAGACGTTCCTCTTAGTCGGCAACCACGACCTGCCGAATGCGGATGGCCGCGCCCATGTATTGGAGATCTTTCGCACGCTCCGCGTCCCTCACGTTCACATCGGAGACCAGTCATGGTTCCGGGAGAGCGGTCTGCGACCCCGCGTTCTTGACACAAAGGCTGGACCACTCCAGACGGCTTTCCTCCCCTGGCCCCAGGTGAGTCAGCTCATGGCAAACGAGCCGAAAGCCGCGACCATGAGCATCGACCAGGTGCATCAAAGGGTTGAACAGCTTCTCGGCGAAGGGATTGAAGCCCAGCGGAAGGAGCTGGATCCCGACATTCCTTCGCTGCTCGCCTGCCACGTCTCAATCAACGACTTCATCGTGAAAGACAACGAGGGCTCTAAAAAGTGGATGACCGTCGGGACGGTGCCCACCCTGCTGAAGAGCAATCTCCAGGAAGATGCCTTCGACTACATCGCTCTCGGACACCATCACAACCAGATGGACCTGGGGCTGAACACACCCTGTTTCTACTCTGGCTCGATGCAGCCGGTGGACTTCGGCGAGGAAGACCAAACAAAGGGGTTCATGGTCTTCGACATCGACCCGTCGGGCGGGCACGGGGATCGGATCGCTGGTTCGGGGGCACCGAGGCTGGTCGAGGTTCCGACTCGCCGCTTTATCTCCATTTCCTGCAAACCAAACGACGATGACCCGACGCCGGAGGTCTGCCGGGCCGTCGATCGCAAGGACGTCAATGACGCGATCGTCCGGGTCGAAGTTCACGTATCGAAGGACCAGGCGGCGCAGCTGAGGATGCCCGAAGTACGGAGGGCCCTCGATAGATCCCATTATGTCGCCCACTTGCGAACGGTGCTTCCGGACGATGTGCGCAGCGCCGCTACTGCGGGAATCCAACCCGATTCTGCCGCTCCACTCGAGTCCCTCGAAATCTATCTCAAGGCGAAGGACACCGAAGAAGAACGTCGCGAGCGTCTGCTCGCGGTAGCAGCAGACGTGGTAACAACGGTCGACGATGAGGCTGTGAGCGCAGATGGCTGAGTGCTGGACAGCCAAGTCACGCTCGACGTCCCGAACAACGGGTGTCGGATGATCCCCCTAAAGCTGCTCCTCCACAACTTCCTCTCCTACCGCGACTGCACTATCGATTTCACGCAGCTGCACATAGCTGCGATCGCCGGCGCCAACGGCCATGGTAAGTCGGCCCTATTGGACGGGGTCACATGGGCCCTCTGGGGGCGCTGTCGAGCCGCCACCGACGACGACGCGATCTTCCTGGCGCAGTCAGAGATGCTGGTTGATCTCGAGTTCGCCGTAGATGCCGACCGGTTCGCGGTCAATCGTAAGAAGACCAGGGGCAAGACAGCGCAGCTGCAGCTCTTCAAAATCGACGACAGCGGCGCTCGCATACCCATGACCGGATCCGTGATGCGGGAGACGCAGGCCAACGTCAATCGCACACTCGGCCTCGACCACACGACCTTCCGCAACAGCGTCTTCGTCGCCCAGGGCCACGCAAACGAGTTCACACGCAAGACGGCTGCCGAACGCAAGGCGGTGTTACGCAACGTTCTCGGCCTCGAGCGCTACGAGGACTACGCGCTCCGCGCCCGCGAGTACGCGAAGGACACAGAGGCAGACCTCAAGGCGCTCCGCGAGCGTATCGGTGAAGGACTCGAGCGGCTGGAGCGTCTCCCGGAGGTGAAAGAGGAGGGACTCGCGCTGGCGCGCGAGGAGGAGGAGATCCGGGACCTTGTTGCGGAGGCAAGGAAGGTCGTCGCCGAGCTCCAGATCGCCGGCGCTGAGTTCCACCGCCGGGCGAAGGACGTTTCAGACGCCAAATCGGAACGCCTGCGCATCGAAGCTTCGCTGCTGACAGCGCGGGAGGCCCTCGTCCAACGGGAACTGGAATCGGCCCGGCTCACCGGGGTCATCGAAGGGGGCGACGCGATTCGAGACGAACACGCCGTGCTCATAACGCTGCGCGGACAGGAACAGCGACTCGGCGAATGTCAGCGCCGCGCTCAGGCCCACTCCGTAGCGGTCCAGGAGGCGGAGATCGAAATTGCCAGGATCGCCAGCTCGCTGGAGACCGAAGCTGCGACACTGCGTTCGGCCTACGAAGAAGCGCAGCTGGCAGCAGATCAGGTCCCG
>DASCML010000180.1:0-4332 GCA_036010925.1 Dehalococcoidia bacterium
CCATAACCGGCCTCGGTGGTCGGCGCTTGTGGATTCTGCCGTGAGTGTTCCCGTATTGCAACCAATTTTCCGAGCGATGTCTGGTCCGGGTACCAGTACCGCTCGAACTCAAGACGACAGCGCGTAAAGTTCACTCCCAGACAAAAGCGTGGTCTCACGGAGAGATTGGAGGTGCTAGCAGTGCGTAGCTTCCTCGCTCGGCGTTCACCGTTCCTCTGGATAACCCTGGCACCGCTGCTTACGGTGCCAAGCAGCGCACTCTTGATTTTCCTGTTTGTGGGCGAGCACGAAGCAGCCGCACTCGGCCTCCCCCCGGGAGAGGAGTGTCGCTTCACAGGAGTAGCGAAGAAGTGCTTCTCCTATTACGAGTTTTGGCGTGTCTGGATATTGTTCGCGGTCCCGGGGCTGTTGAACATCGCCGTTTTCGCGTGGCTGCTGTCCCGGTCGCCCTACGTGAGAGCTGCGGCAGTTGTGGCCGGTACTCTTGGCCTGGTGCGCGTAATCACGCCAATGGCCGGAATCTTGATTTCGCAGTTCGCCCTCGTCGACCACGGCGAGCTATATCTCAGGGTCCAGACTGGGATCGGGGAGCACCCCACGACCCAGCTTCTCTACGCGGTCTGTGTCACCGGTCTGGTCCCCTGGGCGGCTTCGGTCGGAGTGTGGTGGTACTTTGAACCTCTGATGGCCCGCATCCGCTCGGACGTGAAGCCGCCTGACACCCAACGGGTTGTTAGCCGCTACTCGTCGTAGTCGAAGTGGGGCTGTGATGTCGAGTCTCGTTCCGCTCGGTGCGACGAGCGGGTGGCATTCTGATGCACGCGCGTTCGCATGGCAGAAAAACCGACCGGAGCTGGAATCTCCAGTTCGTCGTGCCATCGGGAATGCTGCTGTCGATTTGCGCCCGGCTCCAACTTGACCTGGGTGGCTAGGCTATTCGTTGACGATAGTGTGGATGAGATCGGGCGGATGCGTCCGGGCCGATTTATCAACCTTGGGGAGCTTGCCTAAATGGAGACCAGGACTTCTTTTTGCCGTTTCTGTCACGCCTTTTGCGGCATCAAAGTAGACGTTGAGAACGATCGCGTTGTGAAGATTACGGGCGACGCGGAGAACCCGATGTATGAGGGGTTCACCTGCATCAAAGGGCGGCAATTGCCCGAGCAGCACTACCACCCGGAGCGATTGCTTCATTCGCAAAAGCTGGGACCAGACGGCTCCCATTCACCGGTTCCGAGCGAGCAAGCGATGGATGAGGTGGCGGCCAAAGTGACTGAGATCGTAAGGAAGTACGGCAGTCGTGCCGTCGCGATGTACTCAGGCACCTTCGGCTTCCACTATCCGCTTGGTGGAGCGGTTTCGAACTCCTGGATGAACGGCGTGGGCTCGCCCATGAGGTTCTCGTCGGGGTCTATCGATCAGCCCGGCAAAGCCGTCGCGTCTGCTCTTCACGGCAAGTGGGGCGGTGGTCCTCAAATGTTCGAGGATGCTGATGTGTGGATGCTGGTTGGAGCCAATCCGGTGGTCTCCATGTGGGGTGGGATCCCGCAGTACAACCCCTGGAAGCGCCTGGTCCAGGCGAAGAAGCGTGGACTTAAGCTCGTGGTAGTTGACCCCCGCAAGAGCGAATGCGCTGAGCGCGCGGATCTCCACCTCCAGGTGAAGCCAGGAGAGGATCCGACGCTGCTAGCCGGCATTGTTCGCGTTATTTACGAAGAAGGGCTCTATGACGGTGACTTCGTCACTGCCAATGTGAAAGGCTTCGAAGAGCTGCGTGAGACCGTCAAAGACTTCACCCCGGACTACGTGGAGGAGAGGACCGGAGTTCCGGCCGAACACGTTGTGGAAGCGGCGAAGATCTTCGCCTCCGGTCCCCAGGGCTGCGTTACGGCCGGCACCGGCGTGAACATGTCGCCGCGGGGGAACCTGACCGAGTACCTGGTCCAGGCGATCAACTCGCTCTGTGGTCGCTGGATGCGCGAGGGTGAGCAGGTTCCCAACCCGTTCGTGCTGCTTCCTCAGCGGGACTTCCATGCCCAGGCGATTCCCCAGCCTCCCGCCTGGGGCGTCGGGGAGAAGCTGCGGGTGAGCAATCTCACGAGCACCGTCGTGGGCCTGCCCACAGGGGCCATCCAGGACGAGATTCTCGAGCCCGGCGAGGGGCAGATTCGCGCCCTGATCTGCCTTGGCGGGAATCCCGTTGCTGCCTGGCCGGACCAACTGAAGACTCTTGAGGCGCTGAAAAGCCTCGAGCTCCTGGTTACACTCGACATAAAAATGTCAGCCACGGCGAAGCTCGCTCATTACGTGATCGCACCGAAGCTCTCCCTGGAGGTCCCCGGGATCACGCTTCCCAACGAGACTGTCTGGTTCTACGGCAGTTCAACCGGCTATCCAGAGCCGTACGCCCAGTACACTTCCGCCATCGTCCCCTCGCCGGCGGGGTCCGATGTTATCGAGGAGTGGGAATTCTTCTGGGGCCTGGGCAAGCGGATGGGCTTCCAGCTGGAGGTCAACGGCACGAAGCTCGACATGGTCAACAAGCCATCGAGCGACGAGACGTTCGAATTCCTCTGCGCTGGATCACGTGTGCCGTTGAGCGAAGTGAAAAAGCATCCACATGGACACATCTTCGAGGACCCCAGTATCAAGGTTCTGCCACGCGAGCCCGGACCAGATCCGCGTCTCGACATCGCCAACGGGGTTATGACGGCGGAATTGAGAGATGTCCGGGTCGAATCGCTTCCGGAAGGCGGCGGTTATCGGCCAGGTGAAGATTTCACTCACCGGCTTGTCAGCCGGCGAATGGTCGAGGTCTACAACTCGTCTGGTCGTGATATTCCACAACTGACGAAGAAGTTCAGCTATAATCCCGCGTTTATGAATCCGGTGGACTGCCGGGCGCTCGGACTTAAGAGCGGAGACCTGATCAGGATAACATCGGCTCGCGCCAGCATCCCTGGAGTCGTGGAAGAAGCTCCTGACATCGCAAGTGGCGTCATATCGATGGCGCACGCCTGGGGCGATGCTCCAGAGAAAGACGGCGAGGTTCGGACAATCGGAAGCCACACGGGCCGGTTAATGTTCAACGACAGAGACTATGACCCGTACACAGGAATCCCTATGATGAGCGCCATACCCGTGAATATTTCAAGGGTGGAAGAATCAGCTAATGCATAGCTGAGGGGGTGGAACGGGAACAGGCAAGAGTCTAACCGGTGCTGTGCGTGTCGCTTTCTGCGGTCGCTGAGGACCATGTCCAGCAGACAGAGTTGGGGGTTGTCGAGGGGATGGTGGGGCGGTGGATCTCTCGAGCCGTCGGAGTCGGCAGCACGACCCTAATAGCTCTCGTTGCAGCCCCGTAGCCTAAACACAGGAGAACAATTAGATGAAACTTGGCACTCCAATTCAAGTCGGACCGATGACCTTCAAGAATCGGACCTACCATCTGCCGATCGGGGGTCCGGGACACCGCAGCGACGAAGCCTTGAACTACTACAAGGCCAGGGCTCGGGGAGGTGTTGCAGCCCTCACCACCGGGGGACTGGCGGACCTCGATATCATGCGTAACCCAACTGATGAACTCAAGCGATTTGCAGATATGGTGCATAGCGCTGCCCCCGACTGCTATGTCGGTACGCAGACACTGGTGCTCTATGGCCCGGAGAAGAAGGGAAGCGGAATCGGCCCTCATGGGTCCGGAGAGCGTGGCGCGGCGCCGTCCGCCACGTGGTCACCGGCCACTGAACAATCTATTGCGAACAACTTCGCCGACCCGAACCCATACGAAATCACCCGCGAAGAGATCCATGCGATCACTGAACAGCTAGCGGAAGCGGCCGCTGGACAGAAGTCAGCCGGCTACGATTTTGCCGAGCTTCATGCAACCCATGCCTATATCTGGAGGCAGTTCCTCTCCCCCATGGATAACAAGCGGGAAGACGAATATGGAGGGTCCATCGAGAACAGGATCCGCTGGCCGGTTGAAGCCGTGAGAGCCATGAAGGCAGCGGCCGGGGAGGATTTCGGGATTACTTTCCGACTTGCTGCCATGGAGCCCGAGTTCAACGGCATATCCTTGGCCGACTCCTGCCGGGCGGCCCAATTGCTGCAAGAAGCAGGCGTTGACGCTCTGATCATCTCGGAGGGTGCCAATAGTCACAACCGTGGCTTTATCTCGTCCTGCGTGCCCCTCCAGATTTCGTACGACCGGAACTGTTTCGCCCAGTGGGCCGAGGCGATCAAGAAGGTGGTGGACATCCCAGTTGTGGCCGTGGGTCGCATCACCCAACCCGACGAGGCTGAGGAGATCTTGCAGAGCGGACAGGCGGA